>SLJS01000202.1 GCA_007135015.1 Alcanivorax sp.
CGTACAATCCGTGACTCACGAGTCAGACCAGGGAGCAAGGCTTGCCACTTCCAGTGATCACCGCCTGTGGCGGCATCAGCCCTGCCGGGCGCACATCCGACCACAACGCTTTCTCGCGCCTGGTCTTCGAAGCCCTGGACGGCGCCGGGAAACGGCGGGTACTCGACAGCCTGGCTGCGCTGACGGGCACCGCCGAAGGCAACGAGGCGCTGCTGGAGGGCACCCTGATAAGGCGCCTGGAAGGCAACCTCTTCGAAGCGGGCGTGCTCGCCGCCCATCTCAACGCCACCGCTGCCTCACCGCTGGAAGTGGAGGTACGCGACATGGATCTGCCGGACGAGATTCCCGAAGGCTGGGAAGTCCGGCAACTGGACAACCGACGCAAGCGTCTGGCCATCCGTGCCGGTGCTCCGCTGCTGCTGCCCTCGCGTCGTCCGGGGCGCGTCCAGTCCGCGGGCCAGTTGCCCGGCGGCTTTGACCCCGCGGCTCTCTACCCGTCCCGCAACCATCCGCGCGCGCTGCAACTGGCCGTTTATGGTGCAAGCGATGCGCTGGGCTCACTGGGGCTGGACTGGGACAGTCTGCACGCACGACTGGCCTGCGACGAAATCGCGGTCTACGCCTCCAACGGCATGGGTCAGCTTGATGATGCCGGCTTCGGCGGCATGATGAACTTCCCGGCCAGGGGCAAGCGCACCAGCTCCAAACAGTGCCCGCTGGGCTTTGGCGGCATGTCCGCGGACTTCATCAATGCCTATGTTCTCGGCACCGCCGGCGCCACCGGAGGGATGCTCGGCGCCTGCGCCACCTTCCTCTACAACCTGCAGAAGGGTGTGCAGGACATCCGCTCCGGACGGCGCCGTCTGGTCATGGTGGGCACGGCCGAGGCGCCGCTCGTGCCCGAAGTGATCGAAGGCTACCGGGCCATGGGCGCGCTGGGCGAGGACGAAGCGCTGCTGAAACTCGATCCTCACCGCGACACGCCGGACTATCGCCGGGCCTGCCGCCCCTTCGGCTACAACTGCGGTTTCACCATCGCCGAGTCCGCCCAGTTCATAATCCTGATGGATGACGAGCTGGCGCTGGAAACCGGCGCGGACATTCTCGGTGCGGTACCCGATGTTTTCGTTCACGCGGACGGCCCCAAGAAATCCATCTCCGCGCCCGGTATCGGCAACTACCTGACCCTCGGGCGGGCCGCCGCCCTCGCCCGCCAGCTGGTCGGCGTAAAGGGCCTGGCGGAACACAGCTTCGTGCATGCCCACGGCACCGGCACACCCCAGAACCGGGTCACCGAGTCCCATGTGCTCAATGAGACCGCCCGGGCCTTCAATATCCCGGAGTGGCCGGTCGCCGCGATCAAGTGCTATCTCGGCCACTCCATTGGCAGCGCCGGCGGCGACCAGCTGGCCGCGGCCCTGGGTACCTTTGCCACGGGCCTGCTGCCCGGCATCTTCACCCTGGATGAAGTCGCCCGCGACGTGCATGACGAACAGCTGTCGTTCAGTCGCGAACACCGGCATCTGGACGCACCCATGGCCGCGCTGCTCAATTCCAAGGGCTTCGGCGGCAACAACGCCACGGCCGTGGTGCTCTCACCGGAGAAGAGCCTGGAAATGATCGCGCGCCGGCATGGCGACAAATCCGTGACACAGTGGCGCAAGAAGGTGGAAACCACACGCGAGACGGTGGCACAACGCGAACAACAGGTACTGGCGGGGCTGGAAAAACCGCGCTACCTGTTCGGCGAGGGCGTGCTTGACGGGGAGGACATGGAGGTTCGCGACGACGCCATTCGCCTGGATGGCTGGGAACGGGAAGTCAGGCTCCGCCATGATCCGGATTTTGATGAATATGTTTAGGGCTTCGGGCTTCGGGGTAAAGCCCGGAGGCTCCATCACCGATTGAGCAGGTGGCGCGCAGGCAGGAACAGCAGTATCGCGGTCGCCGCGAGGCAGGCGTACACCGCCGCCCATCCCCGGCCCTCGTCAATCAGACCGGTGCCCGGGATCACCATGGCAAGCAAGGGAACCAGCACCACAAGCGCTACGCCCGGAGCCACCAGATCCTGAAGTTCGTCGCTGCCCAGCCCCGCCAGCCGCATCAGCGAGCGCAACGCCATCATGGCCGTCCAGGCCAGAATCATACCGCCGAAAATGATTGCCGCCATGGGGGAGCACCTTGCTTCTACTGCGAGCCGCATTATGCCTCCCCACCCTTCCCCCGACCACCCTGCCGTAGCCCGGATGAAGGCCGAAGGCCGTAATCCGGGGTCCCTGCCAGAACACCAAAACGGAAACGCCGGCGCTGGATTAGCTGGCCGCTGCGCGGCCCCTACGGCTGGCGGGTCTGGCTGGTGAGCCAGGCGACGAGTTCGTTGCGCTGGTCGGCGGTGACGGCGGTGCCGGGCAGCACCGCGGTGGGGCGTGGCTTGCGATCGAACCAGAAGCCACCACTGTTTCCCTTCAGGCTTGCGGTGGTGGCCAGCCACACAATGGTGTCGGCGCCCATGCGGCTGTCGCGCATTCGGCGGCCCATCCGGCGGTTGAATGCCGGAAGCGAGCGTGCCACGCCGGGTGTGGCCGCCCAGCCGGGATGCATGGCATGGAAATCCACCCCGGGGACGGTTTCCGCCCAGTATTCATTGAGCGCTACGAGTCCGCGTTTGGCGCGCGCATAGGCCACCGCACCATCATACTCCCCCTTGCGATATTCCATGTCATCGAGACGCAGGGGCTGCAGGTACATGCCGCCGCTGGACACATTGATTACCCGAGCGCCGTTGCGTTGCAACGAGGGCAGCAATGATTCCACCAGCACGGCAGGCGCAAGAAGGTTTATGGCCAGACTGCGTTCATGGCCTTCTTCCGTTTCCGCGCGCTCCGCAAAGAGCGCGCCGGCATTGTTCACCAGCCCATCAATGTCCGCTACCGCGCCGAGAATCTCTTCGGCCACCCGACGGCATTCACGGACCAGGGAAAGCTCCGCCTCGAAACAGCGGACATCCTCTGGCGCACAGCCACTGAAAGCCACGATGGTGTCTACCGCGTTTTCGAGACGTTGCACATCCCGTCCAACCAGAACCAGCCGCGCACCCAGCCGCGCGAGCTCACAGGCAGTGGCCAGTCCCAGTCCGCTGGTAGGGCCGGTGATGACCCAGGTACGGCCATCGACAAATTCGCTCAGCCCCTTGTCGGGCATGGCCAGATAACCGCGTTCGGTAAAGGACCAGGCCGCGGGGAGCACCATCCGGTGACCGAGATTGCTGAAGTAACCCTGCTCCGGCACCGATGAGGGAGTCAGCGCCCGGGCCATGCCTGCTACCGCCTTTCGCCCCACCCGGTTCAGCCAGGGCCGCAGCAATGGCTCCACCCGCCCTGCCGGACCGGTAAAATCGAGCACCGCTTCATAATCAATGCGCGTGTGTCCGGATGAGACAGGCTCAAGCACAATCCGGTCACGCACACCGAAACCCTGCCCTTCCCCCTGGAGCACCAGAAGCCGGTCGGGTTCCATATCCTCGAGACGGTAACGCATGGGCACCCTTCTGCCGGCGGAATCGAGTACCAGCGCAAACTCCGTGCCTGGCTCGGGGGTTCCGGGTGTGCGCTTTTCTGCCCGGTATACGCCCGGGTCCCACTGCTCGGCGGTGGAAAAATCCGCAAGATAGCGAAAACAGTCCCGGGCGGTGCGGTCGACGGTGATGCTTTCATGAAGGCGAATCATTCCGTGGTCGCTCCCGCTGTATCGTCGGAAACCGTATGGGCCCGGAGAAACCGGGCGCCTTCCTCAATGGCCCATCGGGAAGTCAGAAAACTGCTTACATGCCCGCGCAGGCGCATCAGATAGAGCTCGGCGTGCACGCCCTTTTGTTCCAGCGCCGCGATCATGTCCGTTGCGTGGTCCGCAGGGACCAGTGTGTCCCTTCCGCCATGAAAGAAAAAGAACGGCGGCACCTTTTCATGAACATGGGTCACCGGGGAAGCGACGGTAAATTTCCCGGGCATTTCTTCCTGTGTGCCGCCAAGAAACTGCGGTACCAGCGTGCCGCCCGGGTACTTGCGCAGGTCCGTGGGGGCCCCGCCGGCCACCACGGCCGCCGGTCGCGTACGAATCCCGCCATGAGGCGTATCCAGCTCACCGCCCTGCCCGGCCACCACCGCCAACAGGCTCACGAGATGACCGCCGGAGGAAAAGCCCAGCGCGCCGATCCCGTCCGGCAGCAGATCAAGCTCTTCGGCCTGATCATGCAGCCAGTGCATGGCCACCTGCAGATCATGAAGCTGGGCCGGGAAACGGAACTGCGGCGCAAAGCGATGATCCACGTTCATCACCACAAATCCCCGCCGGGCAAGACGCCGGGCAATGCGCGTCATGTCCTCCCGGGAGCGACGTTCCCAGCCACCACCGTGGACCACCAGGACCGCAGGGTGAGGGCCCCGCGCCTCCGGGTAATGGAGGTCGGCGCGCAGCTCCGTGGGCCAGTCCTCAGGTGAGTAGGTAACGACCTCCGATTGCACTCCGCCATAACGGGGCAGGCTCACCCCCTCGGCCCCCTGGCCGTCATGGCGGGCACAGGAGACTGAAAGGAGAAACAGAACGGTCAACGGGACTGCAATGCGCACGAAACCTCGCTCCATCGGGACGATGCCGGGACATTCTGCCCGGAACGGCGACGGTAAAACGTGAAGGGTCATTTCCTTCGATGCCGGTAGCGGGAAACGCACCATCCGCCCCGCCTGCGCCACGCACAGTGCCGGGTCACTCCCACCACGGAGGATCGTCGCCAGGAGTGCTGTAGCCCGGATGAAGGCCAAAGGCCGTAATCCGGGTTCCTTTCCAGAAAGCCAGACCGAAAACCCGGCGCCGGAATATCTGCTCACTGCGCGGCCCCGGGTTGCGCCTTGCTTCACCCGGGGTGCGAATGCCCCTGGCGGAGCATGCCGTATTCCACGCCGGAAAGCTCGGTTGAAACATCCCAGAGTTGACGGGCCAGCTGCGGGTCCAGGGCACGACGACTCGACCGGCCCTTCTTCGGATAACCATAAATCTCCCACAATCCGTGGGGCCCAATATAATCACCGCCCCGCACATCGCTTTCCGTGGCGGCATAAAGGGTAGGCAGCGCGCCCTTGATGGGGTCACGGGCCAGCACCGGTGCAAGCCGCTGTGTCAGCGCGGCAAGCCGGGTGCGCCCGGTCTGCTCGAAAAGCGGCGTGGCGAGATTGGTGCCGGCGACTCCCGGATGGGCGCCCACGGAAATTACATCCGCATCAACCGCTTCGAGGCGGCGCTGCAGTTCATGGACAAAAAGAAGATTGGCGAGCTTGCTCTGGGCGTAGGCCTTCTGTTTCGCATAGCCGTTTTCCAGGTTCAGGTCATCAAAATGAATCCGCCCCATCCGGTGGCCGATACTGCTGACCGTGACCACCCGCGCACGCGGCGTGGACAGCAGTACCGGAAGCAGATGACCGGTGAGTGCAAAGTGCCCCAGATGGTTGGTGCCAAACTGCATCTCGAAGCCATCGGCGGTGCGGCTCGGTGGCAGCCACATGACCCCCGCATTGTTGATCAGCCGGTCCAGCCTGGGGTGACGCTCCCGAAAGGACTCCGCCGCCTGCTTCACGGAGGCAAGACTGGAAAGGTCCAGTTGCAGAAACTCCAGTGACGCACCGGGCGTTGCCGCGCGAATGGTCTCCATCGCCCCTTCCGCCTTTTCCCAGCTACGGCAGGCCATGACCACATGAGCTTCGCGCGCGGCAAGCACCCGCGCGGTATCCAGGCCCAGCCCGCTGTTGGCGCCGGTAACCAGAACCGTGGTGCCCGCCATCGAGGGCACATCTTCCTCCCGCCAGTGCTTCTTGTTGCCGCTCATCCATCCCCCCGTCTGGCTCGCTGACTGCCTCGCTGACGCATGTCCGGAGGCTCAACCTCAACATACCAGGCAGCTCGGATAAACAGGAAACTTTCGACTACTTATTACAGCTCTGTACCAAAGCCGCAACCACTTGCCGCCGGGTTCTTACAGAGCACGGATCGAATTCACCACGTCCCTGAAAAGGGACAGGTAGCGCTCATATTCATCAGAGCCTGCCTTGAGAAAGCTGTACACGGTGAAATCACCACGGGTCATCAATACATAGTGCGTGACGGCATCACCGTCGGTGTGCGCATAATCGATCACTTCGAAACCGTTATGCTCCCGGGTTTCCGAAGTCAGCACCTTCTCTCCTTCGCCTGTCACCCTCTCGAGCAACACATCACGCTCGCGCTCCAGTTTCTCGAGCGAGCGCGGCTCGTCGGTGTTAACCTGTATTTCAACCAATGCCTGCCCTTCTCCGGCCTGTTCTTCCCCGGAAGGACGGTATCGGGTTTCATTGGTGCCCGGTACGGGTTCCCAGTCCCCGGAGAGATGGAAACTCACGCGCTCATTGGGGTCGGTGCGGCGATCCGGATCATCGGAACAACCCGCCAGCACAAGCATTCCCGCGACCAGCATGAAAACCATTGTCGCCAGAAACCACTGGCTACCGGGAAGCGCCAGCGCTCTCCGTTCCGGAATCTCTTCAGGTGCCGAGCTGATTGTTCTTCTCATGATGTAGCCCCTGTCTGGTGAATTTTCCTCGTGAACGACTCCTGCCTCATGGTAGCCGCTGCCCTTTGCACCGACATCCACATGGGGACTCCTGTCCCCGATACAGGCCAAAGGGTAACAGGCTTCACCAGGCAACGGGCACAACGGCCTGGCCCGGATACCATGAAGTCCATGGCTGCCCCGCCTGCGGGGCCACTTGGCGACCAGGAAAAACTCTGGTACCTTTCTGGCAATAAAGGACTACGAGGAAGGGCCAGGGAGCGACCATCACTTCCCCGCAAGTCCGGAATGCGCTCACCGCAACACCCCCCCTCTGCCCGTCGCGGCACGATGCGCCGTGCGCGTGGAATCCAGGTCTGTGGGAACCCCAGCCCGATATACGCGCTGTATAGGACAAAAGGAGAACCTGAACCGGGACCGGATGGAACCGTAGTAGCGATTCCGCCTGGTACAACCGGGTCTGACCAACAGGCCATTGAAGGAGATGACAATGAGACACGGAAGCCCCGGACAGACCGGGCGTCGACGCCTCAGAAGGTCACGGAAACGGCTGGCGGAACTCCGGCCCGATGCCCTGCACTGCAAGCATTGCAACACCACGATTCCCGAGGTCCACACCATGGATACAACCGGAATGGAAGGGATCGAAGCCGCCTTCGCCGGTGTCTGCGGCCACTGCATGCGGACCACCTGGTCGCTGAAAGGCAATCCTGAAGCGGTGGCCATGACGAAGGTCGCGATCGAGGACAGTACCGCCGGTTCGGGGGTTGCCGGGTAACAGCCATCGGGGGGAGGCGCCTTTGGCGCCAGCGGTCGGGGGTCGGTTGTCAGCGGCCAGAGAGCGGCCTTCCCCTTCGAGGAATCTCGCGAAAGGTCCTGCAGGAGCGCACCCTGGTGCGCGAAGAATCCGGCACCGTGCCGGGATGCAGGGCGGTTCGCGCTGCAAACAGCGCTCCCGCTCCTCGCCCCTTGTCCCTTGCCCCTGCGCCCCGAAGGGGCGCCCCCTACAGCTCGTTCAGGCGCTCGCGGTCGGAGTCGCCGGCGATGTCCAGCAGGCGCTGGCGATACTCATCGGCCACCTCCTCCTCTCCGGCGGTCCGGGCCGCCTGCACGGCCCCGTACAGCGTATTGAAACGCTCCGGCCAGACGGCATCCGCATCGCGATAGGCCTGCAGGGCCTGCGCGGGCCGATCCAGCTTCAGCAGAAGATCTCCCAGCGCTTCACCGGGCGGCAGCAATGCGCCGGGCGTAATCGGGTCCTTCTCCATGGAAGCCTCGAGTTCCGCGGCCGAGCGCATCAGGTCAATGGCCGCGTCGGGGTCCCCGGTGGCATGTGCCAGCCATCCGGACAGGATACGCCGGTCCACCTCGATGTTGTCCGCATGGCCGTCCTCACCCGCCGCCCGGGCCTGCTCCACGAGCGTATCCAGCCGGTTCTCGGCCTTGCGGGCCAGTTCCATATCGCCGCCATGCACGGCACCGAGGCCGCGCGCATACCAGGTCAGCCCCTCCGCCCAGTGGGAGTCGTCCCAGGGCTGATAATCCGGCGTGCGCGCCTCCAGGTCCATCGCAGCTTCCCAGTCACGCTTCTCCACCGTCAGGCGCGCGGGCATGGCCGCCAGATGAAAGGCGCTGGCAAACGAGGGCTGATGCCGTCCCGCCTGCATGGCTTCGTCCATCGCCGCACGGGCCTTTTCATCCTCACCCTGCTGGAGATAGCCATAAACCATGTAATCGATGGCGTGGATGTAGTGAAAGGAGATCGCACCATTGACCTCATGATCCCGGGCAACGCCGGAAGAGCGACGGTTCCACTCGATCACCTGGTCCCAGTCACCGAGACGGACATAGATATGGGAGGGCATATGCAACGCGTGGGGTACCTCCGGTGCGACCTTCCCGTATGCTTCCACCATATCCAGCGCATTCTCCGCACGTCCGTCTACGTCCGTGGCATGGATGGAATAGTGGATGGCACCGGGATGGGTCTGCTCCCGCTCCCACACATCCCGAAGAATCTTCTCGGCCTCGTCATGCAGGCGGTCACGCTCCTCGCCTTCAGCACCGAACGCCAGCGCCAGCAACGAAAGCCCGTAGAGTGCCGCCACATCCAGATCGTCCGGCGCGGCTTCCAGGGCCTGCGTCATGCCGTCGGCCCAGGCATTGATACGATCACGGTAAGAAGCAATGCCAGGGTCCCGGAAGAAGGCGTCGGTGGCTTCCACCAGCAGGCGTTCGCGTTCGCTCTCCGGGCCCAGCTCCAGTGCGGTTTGGGTCAACTCCCGGCCCCGGCGCATCGTTTGCTCGTCCGGACGCTCCGGCCAGAGCGGCTGGAACAAAGTGGCAGCCACACCCCAGTGCGCCATGGGGCATTCGGGATTCGCTTCGGCCATGGCACTGAAAGCAGCACGGGCCTGCTGGTACATCATGTGATGTTTCAACGCCAGGGCACGGTCGAAGTCTTCCCGCACGGCCGGGTCGCAGCCGACGTCGAAATTTACCGCGCCAAGTTCCCGGTCACCCGGTGCCGCGCCTTCATGTGCGGATTCCGCCTGCGCCCATACGGCTGTGCAGACCCCAACGAGCGCAAACAGAGCAACCGGAACGGTTCTGCCAAGGAGCAGGGATTTCATCGGGACACCTCCAATGTGACGGGTTGCAATCGATCGTAACTCCGGGGTACATCCGCTCCGGCACAGGCCGGAACCGGAGCTGTCGTAAAAGATAGCATCAGGACTCCCCGATCCTGAACGATCACCGCGTTGCTACGGCGAATATCCCCGCATTCCGTGACCGAGTTCTCACAAGCTTCTCCGACCAATCCGGCCCGAGACATGACCGACGGTATCGTCGCCTTCCGGACATACTGTTTCCCATGACCCGGCGCACAGTTACGGACACGCCTTGTTGGTCCCCGGACAGGGCGGTGGTACTTTAAGGCTAGATGTGGAGTACGATTATTTTCTTGCACTAACGTACCGCATCAGCGTCGGAAAGACGACCGGAGGTACCGACATGTACAAGTCCAGACACTGCACACACTGCGGCACCAGGCTCAAGCAACTGCATAACGTTGACACCCGCGGGCTTGACGGCATCGAACAGGCCCAGGCCGGCAGCTGTGGCCACTGCGGCGGCATCACCCTGACCCGACTGCAGGGCCGGGAAACCGCCATGGCGCTGGCCCGGATCGTGATGGAGACGCCTCCCCGGGACTACGCGGGCGAGCTTGCCAGCTGCTGAGGGGGATTGCGGCTTCGCCGCAAGGGACAAGGGACAAGGGACAAGGGACAAGGGGCAAGGGACAAGGCATAGCCCGTCACAGGCTCCCCGGGGACGCAAGGACCCGGGCGGTCTGCAGCTCAGTCGACATCGAGTTTTCAGCTGCTGACAATCACTCGTCAATTCCCCTGCGGTGCCACAGATAGAACACCGCCGGCAGCACCACCAGCGCTACCAGCCAGACAGTGAAGACGCCGCCGACCATGGGCGCGGCGATGCGCTGCATGACTTCCGCGCCCGTGCCCGTTCCAATCATGATCGGCAGCAGGCCGAGGAAGACGGTGGACTGGGTCATGGTAATGGGCCGCACGCGGCGCAGGGTTCCGTCGCGAATGGCGGCAAGCAGGGTTTCGCGGTCCATGACGCCCTCGGAGGCGCGCCACTCCTCCAGGGACTGGTTGAGATAGACCAGCATCACCACCCCCGCCTGGGCGGCGAGCCCGCCCAGGGCAATAAAGCCCACGGCCACGCCCACGGAGAGATCAAAGCCCAGCAGATACATCAGCCAGAAGCCGCCCACCAGGGCCAGCGGGATCATGCTCAGGGCCATGAGGGTGTCGGCCAGGCGCCCGAAGGTGAGCATCAGCAGCACCACGATGATCGCCAGCACGATCGGCACCAGCAGCGAGAGGCGCTCCATGGCCCGTTCCATGTACTCGTACTGACCGGCCCAGGAAATAGAGTAACCGGCAGGCAGGTTCACCTCTTCGGCAATGCGTTCTCGTGCCTCGGCCACATAATCGCCCAGGGAACGATCCTGGATGTCCACGAACACAAAGCCGGTGGGCCGGGTGTTTTCCGTGCGAATCATGCCCGGGCCCTGAGTGACCGAAACCCCGGCCACGTCACCCAGAGTCAGATGCTCGCCACCCGGCGCGACAAAGGGCAGCGCTTCCAGCCGCTGCGGTGAATCACGCCAGTCATGGGGGTAGCGCAGATTGATCGGAAAACGCTCCAGCCCTTCCACGGTTTCACCCACATTGGCCCCGCCTATGGCATGACGGACGATTTCATGGACATCGTCGATGTTGAGCCCGTAGCGGGCCGCCTTCCGGCGATCGATATCCAGCTCCACATAGCGGGCCGAGGCGGTGCGGTCGGCGAACGCGGTGCGGGTACCGGGGATCTCGCTCACCACGGCTTCGATGTGCTCGCCAATCTCTTCAATGACTTCCAGGTCCGCGCCGCTGATGCCGATGCCGATATCGGTGCGGATCCCGGTGGCCAGCATGTCGATGCGCGTCTGGATGGGAAAGACCCAGGCGTCACTGACGCCCGGAAAGTCCACCATGGCATCCAGCTCGTCGATGATGTCGTCGGTGGTGATACCGCGACGCCATTCGCTGCGCGGCTTGAGCGTGATAAAGGTCTCCACCATGGTCAGCGGCGCCGGGTCCGTGGCGGTATCGGCGCGGCCTACCTTGCCGAACACTCGTTTCACTTCCGGATGCGTCTTGATGATCGCATCGGTCTGCTGCAGGAACTCGCGAGCCTTGTCCGGTGAGATGCCGGGCAGGGTCGTGGGCATGTACATCAGGTCACCCTCGTCCAGCTCCGGCATGAACTCGGTGCCAATGCGATCCAGGGGCCAGAAGGTGGAAGCGGCCACCAGCAGGGCGCCCCCAACGATCCACCAGGGCCAGCGTATCACCCCGGCGATCACGGGCTTGTAGGCGCGCTGCACCACACGGCTTACCGGCTTGTCATCAGCCGCGCGCATGCGACCTCGAATCAGGTATCCCATCAGCACCGGCACCAGGGTCACGGCAAGCCCGGCCGCGGCGGCCATGGCATAGACCTTGGTCCAGGCCAGCGGCGAGAACAGCCGCCCTTCCTGCCCTTCCAGCGCCAGGATGGGCGTGACCGCCAGCGCGACAATCAGCAATGCGAAGAAGATGGGCCGGCCCACCTCCAGGGTGGTTTCCTCGATGGCCTTCCAGTGTTCTTCTGGTGACGGAGGGTTCTGTTCAAAACGCTTATGCAGGTTCTCGATCATCACGATGGCCGCATCCACCATCACACCGATTGCGATGGCGATGCCGCCCAGGGACATGATGTTGGCGTTAATGCCCTGCATGTACATGACGATAAAGGCAATGAGCACGCCCAGGGGCAGGCTGAAGAGCACCACCAGGGATGATCGCAGGTGCCAGAGGAACAGGCTGATAATCAGCACCACGATCAGGAACTCCAGCGCCAGCTTTTCCCAGAGGGTGGCGATGGCGCGTTCGATCAGCGCGGAGCGGTCGTAGGTCTCGACGATCTCCACGCCTTCGGGCAGGCCCTGGCGCAGTTCGTCGATGCGCGCGCGTACATCGCGAATCACATCACGGGCGTTCTCACCGTCACGCATGACCACGATGCCACCAGTCACCTCGCCCTCGCCGTCCAGTTCGGCGATGCCCCGGCGGGCCTCGGGGCCCCGGCGCACTTCGGCCACATCTTCCAGCAACACGGGGATGCCGTGCTCACGCGGACCCACGGGAATGGCGCGCAGGTCATCCATGCTCTGGATATAGCCGGAGGCGCGCACCATGTATTCGGCTTCGGCCAGCTCCAGCAGAGAACCGCCGGCTTCGGCATTGCCTCGCTGGATGGCGCGACGCACCTGCGCCATGGTCAGGCCATAGGCGCGCAGCCGATTGGGGTCGGCCACCACCTGATACTGGTTGACCATGCCGCCGACGGTGGCCACTTCGGATACACCGGGCACGGATTGCAGTTCGTACTGCAGGAACCAGTCCTGCAATGCGCGCAGCTGCGCGAGATCATGATTGCCCGTGCGGTCGACAAGCGCGTACTTGTACACCCAGCCCACGCCGGTGGCATCCGGGCCCAGTTCCATACGCACATTGGCGGGCAGGTCCCCTTCCACCTGCCCCAGGTATTCCTGCACGCGACTGCGAGCCCAGTAGAGGTCGGTGTCGTCGTCGAAGAGCACATAGACGAAGCTGTCACCGAACATTGAATAGCCGCGCACGGTCTCGGCGCCGGGCACGGCCATGAGCGCGGTGGTCAACGGATAGGTAACCTGCTCTTCCACCACTTCCGGTGCCTGGCCGGGAAAGCTGGCGCGCACGATCACCTGGGTGTCGGAAAGATCCGGGATGGCGTCCACGGGCGTGGCGCGCACCACCCAGGTACCCACGCTGGCAGTAATCACCGCCAGCAGCAAAACCAGAACGCGGTTGGTGATGGACCAGCGAATCAGGGCGTCGATCATTTCGTTGCTCCCGCGACGAAATGAAGGGACAAGGGGCAAGGTGCAAGGTGCAAGGGGCAAGGGGCAAGGAACAGGTTTCCTGCTCCCTTAGTCCTCTTGCCGAAGGAAGGTGTCGCAAAAGGTATGTGCTGGCGGAGCAGCTCGATTAACCGACCCCCTCCCCTTGCCCCTTGCCCCTTGTCCCTTGTCCCTCCTTTAATGATCATGTCCTTCCATCCTCCCGTGCCCGCCCTGAAGACTTGCCTCGGAGTCGATCAGGAACTGTCCGGAGCGCACCACCTCTTCACCCGCTTCCAGGCCTTCGCGGATAGCGACCCAGTCACCGCTTTCCATGCCCGGGACGACTTCGCGGATGCGAAAATGCAGTTCGTCCTCACGAATCACCACGCGGGCACTGTGCCCGGTGCGGATCAGTGCCTCGCGGGGAATGATCAGTTGATCGTCCACGGGCCCGGCGTAGATGCGCGCGGCGCTCCACATCCCCGGCTTGAGCCGCCGGTCCTCGTTGTCCAGGGGCAGGCGCACGCGCAGGGTGCGAGTGTTGTCTTCCAGTTCCGGGTAGATGTATTCCACCCGGGTGCGAAAACGCTCGCCGGGCAGTGCGGAGAATTCGATTTCGGCGGGCTGTTCCTCGGCGAGCCAGTCGGCATGACGGTCGAATACACGGGCGGTAATCCAGAGCCGCTCGAGGTTGGCCACCTCCAGGATCACTTCGCCGGGTTGCACGTGCATGCCGTGGCGGGCACCGAGCACAGTGACCACGCCATCCATGGTGGCGTGCCAGGGTACCGCCTGCACGACTTCCCGGCGTTCCGCCAGTGTATCAACGAATCGCTGCTGTACTCCCAGGGCCTGCAACCGTTCGCGGGCGGAGGCTATGATGCCGGGGTCACCGCGACGCAATGCCTGGAGGAAATCTTCCTGGGCGTCCACCAGGTCCGGCGAATACAGGGTAAACAGCAATTGTCCCTCCTCCACCGGTTCGCCCCGGGCGGATACATTCATCTGCTGGATCCAGCCTTCCACGCGCGGGTGCAGGTGATGCAACCGGGACTCGTCATAGTCCGCGGTGGCCATGGTGTCGATGCGCCGCCACAGCCGGTCCCTTCTCGCCTCGATGGTGCGGAGGTTCATCTGCTGCTGCACGCCCGAGCGCACATGCACCTGATCCGGTTCGTGGTCGTGCTCGGCGCCACCCCGCTCCACGAGATCCATGCCGCAGATGGGGCAGGAACCAGGCCCTTCTTCCCGGATTTGCGGATGCATGGGGCAGGTCCAGTACGACTCGGTTTCACCGGTTTCCATGGCGTCGGTCAGGGCATGGTCGGCCCCGTCCGAGAGTTCGTGATCTTCATGACCCTCATGACCCTCATGACC
>SLJS01000388.1 GCA_007135015.1 Alcanivorax sp.
AGGGGAGGGAACAGGTGCGGATGACAGCCGGGTGCGCTACTCGGTTACGGTTTCCATCCCCGGGATGCCGTGCCAGTAGCCGTTGGCGCCGGTGCAGTCGAGCACATCCAGGGTGGTGGTTCGTTCATCGAGGGTGTCGCGGATGGAGGTGATCTGCCGAGCATCTTCCAGGCGGTCCATGCTCAGGCGCACGGCACTTGCCCCCAGTGCGCGGATTTCCCGCCAGGCGGGAATCAGGTTGCAGGGGGTGCCCGAGAGGGTCTGGATGCCGTTGAGCTGAAAGACATTTTCTCCATCCAGGGTTTTCAGGGGTATTCCCTCGGGATAACGCAGGCACCAGTGTTCGCACTGGTCCTTGGGCCGGTTGTGATGGCGGGCGGTAAAACAGCGGGCGGACCAGGCAAGTGGAAGACGTCCCCGGGCGAAGATTTCCGTTTCCACCTCCAGGTTCCGCTCTCCGGCCTCGCGGAGGATCTCCGCGATTCGTTCCCGTGACAGTTCCACCGGCGGCACCCAGCGTTGCAGTCCCTGGCGGGCCAGCACGGCCAGCGTGTCCGCGTTGTAGATATTGACCGCCGGGCCGGTCATGAAGGGAAGCCCCCTTTCCACGGCGAAGTGTACTGCCGCCATGTCATTGCACTCGATGGGGAATTCCCCGTTTTCCACCACCCGTCTGACGGTCGAAATCTCGGATTCGGCTTCGATCAGGGTCAGCCCGGAAAGCACCACTTCCTTTCCGCATGCCCGGATGTCCCGGCCCAGTGCCAGCCAGTCGCGAAGGCGCAGGCCCCGTCGCTTGCTGCATACCACTTCGCCCAGATGCACCCGGTCCACCGGCTGTGTCATCAGCTCGGCGCAGAGTTCGACGATGGCCTGCGGCGGCCAATAGTAGTACAGCGGCCCCACGGTGATCTGCATGGCTGCTCCTGCCTGCCGGAAGTTACTGCCAGGTTCGTGCATAGGCTCCCAGGGTGGTCTGCGCGCCTTCCGAGAGCGCGGCAAGCTGTTCGCGCCACGCCTGTTGCGCCACAAAGTCGTTGCCCTGCTCGCGGCAGGCATCAATGGCCGCGCGCCATACCCGGGTGACCTGCCGTACATAGACCGGACTGCGCTGGCGCCCCTCGATCTTGACCGCCGAAACCCCGGCGCGCATCAGCTGCGGAAGCAGCTCCAGCGTGTTCAGACTTACCGGCTCCTCGAGTCCGTAGTAGGGGTCTCGCTCATCGCTCTGATAGCGCCCCTTGCAGAGCGTGGGATAGGCCGCCGGTTCATCGGGCGCGTAGCGGTCGATCAGTACGCCGTTGAGTCTTGCTTCCAGGCTCTGCGGGGTTTCCTGCCAGCGCACGGCGCTGGCCGGTGAACACACACCCTGCTGGTTGGGTGACTGGCCGGTAAGCCAGGAGGAAAGGTGGCAGCGGCCCTCGGCCATGATGCACAGCGAACCGAATGCAAAGACTTCCAGCTCCACCGGCGATTTCTCCGCCAGACGCTCCACCTGGAGCGCGGACAGCACCCTCGGCAACACCGCCCGGCGAATGCCCAGCTCCCGCCGGTACCACTCGAGCGCGGCGGCGCTGGTGGCCGAGGCCTGCACGGAAAGATGACGGGGGGTCTCCGGGTGATTGCGTTGCAGCCAGTCAAGCAGGCCGATGTCGGCGACGATAAAGGCGCCAACCCCGGCGCGGGCGCCGCGGTCGGCGGCCTGCTGCCAGCGGAAGAATTCTCGCGTGCCGGGGAAGGTGTTGAGTGCCAGAAAGGCCCGGGCGCCGTGATCCCGCGCATACTGGACGCCCTTTTCCAGCTCGTTGTCCGTGAAGTTCAGTCCGGAGAAATGCCGGGCATTGGTTTCGTCGCGCAGGCCCAGATAGACCGCATCGGCACCGGCGTCCACGGCCTCCCGGAGGGAGCGGAAGTTGCCTGCGGGACATACCAGCTCCATGGGCCAGCTCCTGGTCAGGCCAAGCAATAGTAAAGACCCGGCGCGGGGCTGACAGCCTGCCAGACGCCCCCCGGAACTGCTCATTTCAAGCCGAAACGCAGGATACTGACGAAATCACACCCATGCCTTGATTCTGATCAAAACCTTCCGGTGAACACAGGGGCACCCTTATCAGGGAGGAAATCGGAGAACGCCGCCGGCGGATGTCGCGGAGCGCCGGTGAGCCGGCATCCAGCATCCGGCCGGAAAAGGAGGTAACAGACATGGAGCCGATGATTGGTTCTCGTCACAGACTTCCGCCCTCGGACCGGGAGCCGGTCCGGGTCGGGGCGGTTTCCCCCCTGACCATCAGCGAGTGGCCCGGAAGGGTATGCGCCATCATCTTCTGCCAGGGCTGTGCCTGGCGCTGCCGCTATTGTGACAAGCCCGAGCTGGTCTCCGTGCGCGAACCCGCGCGCCTGGGCTGGCAGCGTACCCTCGCCATGCTGGAGGCGCGCCGCAGAGTGGCCAACAACGTGGTGCTGGGCGGCGGCGAGCCGCTGGTGCAGCGCAATCTGTTCTCGGCGGTAATGCAGTTGCGCGAGCGCGACTTCCAGGTCGGTCTGCACACGGCCGGCATCTTCCCCGAGCGTCTGGAGAAGGTCTTGCCCTGGCTGCAATGGGTGGCCCTGGATATCAAGGCGCTGGAGGAGGATTACCTTGCCACCACCCGGGTGTCTGGATCCGGCCGCAAGGCCATGGCCTCCCTGGAGCGGATGCTCGCAAGCGCGGTGCCCAGTGAATGCCGCACCACGGTCCACTGGCAACTGATGGACGAGGACAGGCTGATTCGCCTTGCCGACCGGCTTGCCGCCATGGGCGTGCGCGACTATGCGATCCAGCTGGCGCGTACCAGGGGGAACCTGGACCCCGGCCTGGAAAACCGCCCCGCTCCGGTGAATACCGAGGCGCTCTGGAAGGAAATCGGCGCCCGTTTCAGGCGGTTTACGGTGCGCGAGACGACTCGCCCGGCTTCCAGGGAGGTCAATCAGGGGTTCGCGGTTCCTTGATATATATCAACAAGCCCTGCCGGGATCTTCGTCACACTGGTGCTCCTGTTGTTACAACCGGAACGAGCCATGACCATGGTACAGACCAGATTGCCGGAAATGGAAAGGGTTGTCCGGCATGCCGTGCAGACACCGGTGTTTTCCGCCATTCCAGAGGAAGTCCTGTCGCGGTTCCTGTCGGAGTCTCCTCCCGTGGACCTTGCTACTGGACAGAATCTCTTTCAGCAACTCGATCCGGCCCGGCACTTCTGGTTCATCGATTCGGGAACCATCAAGCTTCATATCTGTGGCAGTGACGGCAACGACAAGGTGGTGGAGGTGATTCATGAGGGTCAGACCTTTGCCGAGGCCATCATGTTCATGGAGCACAATCGCTATCCGGTAACGGCCACGGCCATGGAAGCCACTCGCGTCTATCCGGTGGACAACCAGCGGTTTCGTGAATACCTGGCCAGGCATCCGGAATGCTGCATGACCATGCTGGGCCGGCTCAGCCAGCGTCTGCACATTCGGCTCGGTGACGTATCAAGACTGTCGCTCAAGCATGCCGACCATCGTGTGGCATCCTGGTTGCTCACACGGATACCGGAGACCACCGAGAATCGCTTCGCAGTGGAACTGGATATGCCCAAGGCGGTGCTGGCATCGCGACTTTCCATCCTGCCGGAGACACTGTCCCGTGCCCTGCACAAACTCTCCGACCAGGGTCTGATTCAGAACTGTGACCGAACCATCGAGGTCCTGGATATCGCCGGACTGGAAAAGCTCGTTCATCATTGACCGCAGAGCCCTGCGGTCTTTTATCCTTCACTGACCACTGACCACTGACCACTGACCACTGACCACTGACCACTGACCACTGACCACTGACCACTGACCACTGACCACTGACCACTGACCACTGACCACTGACCACTGACCACTGACCA
>SLJS01000326.1 GCA_007135015.1 Alcanivorax sp.
CATACCCATGCGGTGGGCCTGGACTGGGAGATCTATCGCCGGCTCAATCGCAGCTTCGTGGCCCGGCGCACGGAAATCGACTATCTCGGTGCCGCCTTCGCCGGCGAGAACCTGCGCATGGCCACCTGGATCGCCAGTCACGACGGTCGCATCAGCATGGTCCGTCGCTATCGCATCGAGCGCGAGGCTGATGGGCAGGTGCTGCTGCGCGCCAGCACCCGCTGGGTGTGCGTGGCCATCGACTCGGGCAAGCCGCGGCGCATGCCGCCGGAATTCCTCCATGCCTGGCCGGTGCTGGGCGATATCGAGCCGTGAACGCGGGCCTGCTGCCCGATGCGCCGGTCGGGCTGCCCGGGCCCCGTGTGCCCGACGAGGCCGCCGCGGCGGCACAGGGGCTTCCCCTGGTGCTGGGCTACCGTGACGGCCGGCTGTCGCTGTGGCCGCCACAGAGCGCCGCAGGGGCGCTCTGTGTGGATTTCTCTTCCGGATCCCTGGGATACCGCCTGTCCGCGGACCGTGCCCGCCATGAACGCCTTGTGCGCGCCGCGGGCGCGCCGGAGCTGGCGAACGAGCCGCTGATCGACGCCACCGCCGGCCTCGGCCGCGATGCGGTCCTGCTGGCCCGGGCCGGCTACCGGGTGACCCTGGTGGAGCGCTCCGCGCTGTTGCATGCCCTGCTGGCCGATGGCCTGGCCCGCGCCGCCGAAACCCTGCCGGAACTCTGCGAGCGTCTGAGCCTGCTGCACGGAGATGGCCGCGAGCTGCTGGCGCAGCGGCAGGCGGGCGTGGTGAGCCTGGATCCCATGTTCCCTCCGCGGAAGAAGTCGGCGGCGGTAAAGAAGGAGCTGCGCTGGCTGCAGTGGCTGGAGGCGCCGCTGACGCCGGAGGAAGAAACACAACTGCTGGACGCGGCGCTGGCCTCCGCCCGCCGGAAGGTGGTGGTCAAGCGCCCTGTCAGGGCTCAGCCGCTGGCGGGCAGGAAGCCGGCGCACAGCCTGCGGGGAAAGGCTGTACGGTTTGATGTGTATGTGGCGCCCCTTCGGGGCGCGGGGCAAGGAGCAAGAGACAAGGGACAAGGGACAAGGGACAAGGGACAAGGGACAAGGGACAAGGGACAAGGGACAAGGGACAAGGAAAAACATAGAGGATTCGTAGCCTTTAGCCACGCTCTTGCCCCTTGCCCCTTGCCCCTTGCCCGGCGCCCCGCAGGGGCGCTACGCCGCATCCGCCGGTGCCTGGCTGACGCTGGCGCGGGTGAGCCGCTGTATGGCCAGGCGTATTTCCGGCGACAGCACGCGGCGGGCTTCGTCGTCCAGGGATTCGAGCCGGTTGTCGAAGCACAGCCGTCCGCTTTCGCCGCAATGGACCAGTCCGCTGGACTGTAGTTGGCGGATGAAGTTGCGCAGCACCGCCCGGTCGAAGAATTCCGGTGCGCTGAATTCATAGAGCAGCGAAAGGCGTTCGGCGGAGTCGCGGGCCAGTTCTTCGAGCTCCTGCTCGGCAAGATGGTCGCTGCCGTGCTGGACCAGGATGCGGATGGTCAGATAGAAGCGCTCCAGCGCCTGCGATACCGTCTGACCCAGCTGGCCGAGCAGTTCCGCTTCCATGCTGTGCAGCGGCGCGCCGGAAAGGCGTTGCGCTTCCTCTTCGTCCTCGCGAATCAGGCCCAGCTCCAGCAATACGGTAACCACCTGTTCCAGCGCCGCGTCCAGTTCACTGTCCTGCGGCCAGTGCAGGAAGTACTCGGTGCGGAAGAACGGATACAGCAGGTGCACCAGCCGGCGCAGCCGGTCCACGGGCAGGCTGCGGGCGTTGAGGAACAGGGAGCTGATCAGTCCGGGCAGCACGAACAGGTGCAGGCAGTTGTTGCGGATGTAGGTCATCTGCAGGGCGGTGCCCGGGTCCGTGGTGATCAGGTTGCCCAGGCGGTGCTCCAGCCGGACGATGAAGTCGTTGCGCAGCCCGTACTCGATGATTTCCCGTGGCGAATGGCTGGCAACCCTGATGTGGTCGCTGTAGGGCGCCTTTTCCAGCAGGGTCAGGTAGACGCCCAGCTGCTGTTCGAGTTGCTGCTCGTCGATGGTCTGCCTGGGCGTACCCAGCAGTGCGAGGCTGAGCAGGTTTACCGGGTTGGACACGGTGGCCGCGTTGATGCGGGTGACCACTTCATCGCCCAGGCGGTCGACGGCGCTGACGAACCAGTCCGGCTTTTCCTGCTCATCCAGTTCCTCGTTGCGCCAGTGCGGTGCTTCCCGGTCGAGAAAGTCGGTCAGCAGCAGCGGCTCGCCGAAGTTCACATGGACCTGGCCGTACTTTCTGCGCAGCACGGAAAGAGAGCGGAAGAAGCCGCCCATGGTTTCCTTTTTCTTCTTCTTGCCGTGCATTTCGGTAATGTAGCTGTTGCCTTCCAGCAGCTTCTCGTAGCCGATGTAGACCGGTACGAACGCGATCGGCTTTTCCGCGTTGCGCAGGTAACTGCGCACCGTCATCGCCAGCATGCCGGTGCGCGGCTGCAGCATGCGCCCGCTGCGGCTGCGCCCGCCCTCGACGAAATACTCGATGGAGAAGCCGCGCGCGAGCATGATGTGCATGTATTCGTTGAACACGGCGGAGTACAGCCGGTTGTTGCGGAAGCTGCGGCGCATGAAAAATGCGCCGCCGCGACGGAGGATGGGGCCGAGCACCGGAAGGTTCAGATTGATGCCGGCGGCGATATGTGGCGGTACCAGCCCGTTCTTGTAGACCACATAGGACAGCAACAGATAGTCGCCGTGGCTGCGGTGACAGGGCACATAGACGATCTCGTGGTCGCGGGCCACCCGCTGCAGGTTATCCATGTTGTAGGTGCGGATACCGTCGTAGAGCCGGTTCCAGAGCCAGTCGAAGAGCAGCTCCAGAAAGCGGATCACGGTATGGGAGTAATCGGCCATGATCTCCATGGCGTAGCGGCGGGCGCGCTTTTGAACCTTCGCCACCTTCTGGTTTTCCTCGCCGGCGGTTTCGCGGATCCTGCGGCGCACCGCCTCGCTCTTGAGGATGGCGTTGACCAGGGTGCGCCGGTGGGAAAGGTCCGGCCCGATGGCCGCTTCCCACTGACGGCGGAAGTGCACGCGCAGAATGCGCAGGATCTTGCGTTCGGCCCGCTCGGGGGTTTCGCAGCTGTCCACCAGCGAGCGCATGGACATGGGCGGGCTCATCTGGATGTAGAGCTGGCGGCCCTGGGTGAGCACGATGAAGAACTTGCGCAGAAAGCCGGGCGCCGACCAGGTGTCGGAGAAGATCACGCGCCACAGCGAATCCTCGGTGTCCGGGCGCCGTCCCCAGAACAGCGACACCGGCACAAGCTGGACTTCCTTCTGTTCATTGGCTGCCAGTGCGCGTACCAGCTTTTCCAGCCGCGGTGGCTGCAGGGTAATGCGCTGGCGTCCGCGAAAGCGCTCCCGGCGGTACAGGTGGAAATTGCTGCGTGCCAGTTCCGCGGTGGCGACGGTGCGCGCGGAGGTGGGCGACGGAAGTCCCAGCCGTTCCGCGTGGAGGTCGACCACCGCCAGATCGGTCAGCGAGGCGTCGCGGAATACGTAGACCACGGGCTGTTCCGGGTTGAGACCCAGCTCGCTGCCTTCACGGGGCAGGATGGTGGCGCCACCGGTTACCAGGCGCATCAGCAGGCGCAGCAGCGAGAAGAGAAGCCTGTCGATTCCGAACCAGGGAAACATGAGGTCGGCCTTGTCCAGTTGGCACCAGGGTGCTCAGAGTGTAACCAACCGGGTGGAACAGTCCCATGGAGCGGTTATTTCAGGATGTGACAGGCGCTGCCCGGATGTTTCCGTGGCTTGCGCCGCTGTCCCGCGCGCGTCAGGCTTGCCCGTCAACAATTGAGGGTGTCGCA
>SLJS01000320.1 GCA_007135015.1 Alcanivorax sp.
CAGGCGCTTCCTGGGATCCTTACGGTGCTTCCTTCCGATATTCAGTTTTACAGGTCTACCCAGCCTTCTACTCATTACCAAGCATAAATCGCGCTGCTCTTGATGCCAGCTTGTTACAGTGTTTCCGACTTCTTCCGAATTTTTATTTAGCGGCGCATTACTTTTTACCTTGCTGACAACATCCTTCCATTCGCTATTCATTCGTCCAAACCTGGCAATGCCGCTTTTGCTATGGCTTAGATAACGAACAAACTCGTCCATGAGAAACTGTTGATCAGGCGAGTCGATATCATCTGCTTCAAGAAGCAGTGTCGCCTGGGTCAGTATATACATCCAGGACCAGTGGTATAGCTCAACTCCCTTGGGAAGCTTCCTGGAGACTTTAACCGGATGATGGCTCGGCATGGCGACAAACTGGTTAGAGATCGTTATGACTGCGTCAATGCCATGCTCCTTGGCCTTTTTCATGTAATCATGAAGTTGATCTTCATCAATTTCCGAGTTTCCGGCCTTTGCCTCAACAAGGGCTTTCCATTGACCTTTTCCTGTATCGTGAATTATCAAGCCGTCAGGTCTGTCCTTCTTCTTATTTTTCTCCTTCTCCGCGAATGTAACCTCAGTCCACGTATGAAGTTTCGAACGCTTGCCTACTCTAACCCCAATAGACTCCAGCAACTCCTTCCGAAACTCATACACTCCTCTCATCGTTGCCAGAACTACAGAGGTTGATCGCTGCTCTCCGCTGGAATCTGAGACAACCGGGATTAGGCGGGCAGGCTCTGCTGATTTCACGAAACTGGGGAAATTTGTCATTTTTATCCCTTTTGGGGCCGCGTAAGGCTTTGAATTCCCTAGAAACTTAAGCGCTGATAACTCTATTTTGTCCAGAGGGAGAGAGGTCTGGCACCAATCGCGCCTGAACCAACCTTAGTAAACGCATCCAGGCCGCGCAACTCGCCATCTGGATAACACTCAGAGAACTGCCCCCGGCGATGCATAGGCCGTAGGCTTGCACATGGCTTTCAATTGTTGGCCGCAGGTGCGTTCATCCACCCCACTCCTCAATCTGCTGATCAATCTTCAGCCGCGTTCTTTGCAGCGTCAGTGCGTTGAATACCTCCTCCGGGTCCAGCTCGGTGGCCAGGGGGAGCGAGGCGCTGGCCTCGTCGGCGAACCGGGCGCGGTAGTCGCCGCGGAGAAAGGCCGTGTCCCACCAGTCCAGGATGCGCTCGCGGCTGTCGAGCAGCAGCTCCATGGCCGGTAGGCGGTCGCCCTTGCGGCTGTTGGCTTCGCCGGTGATGGGCATCAGGTTCCAGAGGTCGTTGTTGTACCAGCGGGACCAGGGCAGGCAGTGGTCCACATGGTAGGTCTCCCGGCGCAGCCGTCTTTCGGTCCAGATGCAGGGCTGTTGGCGGCCGGTTTCCAGCAGTTCATTCATGATGGCGCGCACTTCGGCGGTGCTGCGTTCCGGTTCCTGCCAGCGCAGGGCCTCGTGAACGGAGCCGCTCTGGTAGGTCACGCCCTGCCAACCCTGGATCAGGTTGGCCCATTCCCGCTCGATGGCGGGCTCGAGCCAGCAGGCATAGTGGGCCATGCTCTGCCAGAGATGAAGCGGGATCCGGAATTCGCCGAAGCTGGCCAGCCAGTCCCGGTCCAGGCGGATCTCGTTTCGTGTACTGACGCGGCCGCGCCGGCACTCGAAGATCTGCTCGCCGGAGCCGGGCCAGGTGGTGTAGTGGGCGGGCATCTTCTGGATGGTGGCGCAGATGTCACGCAGGGCCCGGGTGAGCAGGCGGGCCATGTCGCCGTGCAGGCGGGTGCCGGGGCGCAGGCTCAGGGTGTCCCAGATCCGCTCGGCCAGTGCGTAGAAGGCATCGCCGGCGAAGCCAAGCCCCCGGTTCGGGTTGCTGGTCTGCTGGAGGCGGTTGTGGCACACCAGCGGCAGGTACAGCTTGAGCCAGTTCAGCGCCACCAGGCCGAACGGCAGGGTCACCTGCCTGTCGTCCCGGTCCAGCACCAGTCCGGGGGAGCCGTCGATGGAGCGCACCAGTGCGCGCAGCAGCCCCAGCTTGTAGGTGGCGGACTTGTTGTCATTGATGATGATATGCCGCAGCACCGGCAGGCCGCCGGAGCCGTCGTCCGGCGAGCGCAGCGCAAAGATCCGCCACTGCACCCCGTCGCGGCCGTCATGGTCCGGCTGGGTTTCGGTGAGGCAGACATCCAGTGCCCGGGCGCGGGCCTGGTGGAGCAGTGCGCGCGGGTCCACCGGCTGGAAGGCGCGCCCCTTGTCGTCCGGGCCTTCGCGCACGGTGATCACCAGCAGTCCGCCGGGGGCGAGCAGTTCGCTGAGGATGCGCAAGGCCCGTTCCTGCTGGGGCGGGGTGAGATGCATCCAGACGGCGGAGCAGAGGATCAGCCGGAAGCGAAAGCCGAGCTGGCGCACGGCCTTCAGCTCGGGCAGGCGGTCATCCAGCCAGTGGATGGCGTCGCCGTGGCGCTCCCGGGCCAGCTCGCGCAGCGGGCCCGCGGGCTCCACCGCCACCACTTCCCAGCCCCGCGCGCGCAGCCAGGCCGCGTCCCGCCCGCTGCCGGCGCCCAGGTCCAGGGCCAGGCCCGGTGTCCTGTCCAGCAGCGGCAGCCAGCCCCGGTGCAGCACCTCCGGGTCCGCGGCCTCGTACTGCCGGAACAGCTCCTTCGCCTGACGGGCGTACCAGTCCGTGGACGAGCTCATGGGGTACGCATCCTTCGGCGGGGGTGGGTTCGCGGGTCCATGCTCATCCGAGGCTCATCCGAAGCGATCGCCTACAGGCCAGTGGGAGAAATACTACGTTGAAGTTCGTATAAGCGTAGCCTGTTGGCGCGAGCAGGCCAAGGGTCGACATGGCCACGGCATGGAATGCGCCGCTGCTGCGACACAAACTGTCGGGTCTGCAGGCGAAGGTTTCTGGTCAGAGTAGCGAATGGAGGATGCTATGCCCGAGCTCGACAGCCTGGATATGCCACTCGTCCCGACATGGACCTTCGAAACCCTGGTCTAGGGCGATTACAACCGGGAGGCGCGGCGGGCGGCTCTGGAGGTGGCGCGCAATCCCGGCCGTGTCTACAACCCGTTGGTGATCCGCAGCCAGGGGCCTCAGTGCAAGACACACCTGATGCACGCCATCGGGAACGCCATAGGCGAGCGCGACGACTCTGCCGGCGCGCACTGGTTCCCTGCGTGCCGGCTCAGCGCGTTGATTCATGTGCAGGGAGAAGGTCAGAGGATTCCGGAGGCGTTATGGCAGTGCGTGGATGGCGCCACGGCCGTTTTCCTTGATGACCTTTCCTTTTTTGCCAGCTCCGTTAGGGAAAAAGGCCGTTACGGGGAGTTGGTGCTGGAGTTCATGGCGGCGCTTGTCGACTCGGGGACTGCCGTGGTGCTGGCCTTCAATACGGGCGGTGCGGGCTCGCCGGAAGAAGCCCTGGAGAACCGGATCGAGGAGCTTGCGCCCGGCAGCAGGCCATTAACCCTTGGCACCCCGGATCAGCGAACCCTGGAAGAGATCCTGGCGGTGCACGCCGCCCTGGAGGGTGTGGAGCTTTCCCGTGAAATGCGTTCCTGGGTGGCCAGCCGGCTGCCACCGTGCCCCC
Organism: Alcanivorax sp.; assembly: GCA_007135015.1. GTDB lineage: Bacteria > Pseudomonadota > Gammaproteobacteria > Pseudomonadales > Alcanivoracaceae > SLJS01. The sequence continues at coordinate 3,631 of SLJS01000320.1, forward strand.
GTGTGCATGTCGGTATGCTCAAGTATCTCAAGAGTCACTACAGTTACTACGGGTTGCCGGCGGGCTTGCCGGATGAGGCCATAAGAGAAATTGTGGGCGCCATAAGAGAAGTTGTGGAGGAGAGAAGCTGAGGCTGCGTCGCTCCCTGCCCGAGAGGTTGTCGCAAAAGCCCTTCGTTGGCAGAGCGGGCTGATAAGCAAGCTCCCTCCCCTGCGAAGGGGAGGGTCGGGGTGGGGGCGCGGCGAAGCCGCGCAA
>SLJS01000082.1 GCA_007135015.1 Alcanivorax sp.
AAGCCGTGCTGGCGCCAGATTTGCGCTCCAGCAATCGCAACAGCATTTCAGCCTCACCTTCCTTGCGGCCCTGCTTCATCCACTGCTCGGCAACGGTCATCAGTTCCTCCGCTCGCTCGGCCCGTGCCTCTCCATCGAGCTCCCGCGCCTGCCAACAGCGCCCCCCCCGCCATAGCCGTTCATTTCAAGGCATAACTGTGCATCACAGCCGGCTACTTCATGTAACGCTATTCGTTATACTTCGTTTCCGGCAGTTCGAGTTTTCGCTCGCTCCGCCATATCCGGAGGAGCACAATGTCCGCTTCCCGTCTGAGGTAGACGACTCGAAAAGGCGGATGGATCAGCTCCCGGATATGATCCATGCTGAATTCAGGAACAATCCGGCCAGCGTCGGGGTGACCTTCCAGTATTTCCGAATGCTTCAGGATAGCCGCCACATACTCGTCGCCGATATGCGGCACATCCTGCTCTGCGTAGTACGCTTGAATAGCCTGCAGGTCTTCAAGGGCAGACCGAGCGATATGTAACTCCATTTACTTTATGCCCAGTGTTTTCCTGGCCTCCTCCAGATACAGGGTATTCCCCTCACGAACATCCATGAGCCCCTGCGCGACCGCCTTGACGAAACGCAGTTCCTCTGCGGTTCTTTCATAATCCTCGAGCCCCTGCACCACAGCTACGCCGCGACCACGACTGGTGAGCAGGACAGGACGATGGGTATCCCGGGCACGGCCAACCACCTTGCCGGGATTAACCTTCAGGTCTGAAAGAGGGATGACATCTTCTGAAAACTTCGTTTCCATGGCAGTCGCCTGGCCCATTGAATTGGTTCTTTTAATAGCACCTGTTAACTGGTGCGGTCAAGTGCAACAGCTGCAGGTCAGAAAGAGCCGATACAGGGCAGCGACACCATGCACGGGGCAGCAGCCATTCCACCCCATCCGCCCCCAATAGTGACCCCCCGCCTTCTCTGCTATGCTCCCTCGCCTGCCGAAGGTGTCGCAAAAGGCTTGTGGGAACGCACCCTGGGGCGCGAAGAACCTGGCTGCGTGCCAGAATCCGGGGCCTTTGCGGCCTTGCTGGAGGGTCCCCTCTCCCCGCCGTGGGAGAGGGACAGGGAGAGGGGGATCAAATTACGGGAAAGCATTGAGCGGGGCGGCTGCCGTAGCCTTCCCCCTCTCCCCAACCCCTCTCCCACGAGGGGAGAGGGGCTTTTACGACACCCTCCTTTACAGGGGAGGGAGCTTTCTTGTCCGGTCGAGAATCAGGGATCAGGGACCGCCATGGCGAAAGACGGCAACAGCGCGCACACACCCATGATGCAGCAGTACCTGCGGATCAAGGCCGAACACCCGGACGAGTTGGTGTTCTACCGCATGGGCGATTTCTATGAGCTGTTCTACGGTGATGCGGAGAAGGCCGCGCGGCTGCTGGATATCACCCTGACCGCCCGCGGCCAGTCGGCGGGCAGTCCCATTCCCATGGCGGGCATTCCCTGGCATTCGGCGGAGAGCTATCTGGCGAAGCTGGTGCGCCTGGGCGAGTCGGTGGTGATCGCCGAGCAGTTCGGGGATCCGGCCACCAGCAAGGGGCCGGTGGAGCGCAAGGTGGTGCGCATTGTCACGCCGGGCACGGTCAGTGACGAGGCGCTGCTGGAAGAGCGCCGGGAGAATCTGCTCTGCGCGGTCTCGGCCCACGGTGATCGGCTTGCCGCCGCCAGCCTGGATCTGGCCGCCGGGCGTTTCACGGTGACCCGGCTGGAAGACCATGAGGCGCTGCTGGCGCTGCTGGAGCGCTGGCAGCCGGCGGAGCTGCTCTACGGCGAGGACGCGCTGCTGCCCGAGGAGGTGCGCCGGCGCCCGGGCGCGCGCAGCCGTCCGGTCTGGGAGTTCGATGCCCAGGTGGGTGAGCGCCTGCTGTGCGAGCAGTTCGGCAGCCGGGACCTGTCCGGTTTCGGGGATCCGGATGCGTTGCAGATCGGCGCGGCCGGCTGTCTCTTGCAGTACGCCCGGGAGACGCAACGCACGGACCTCCCCCATCTGAACAGCCTGCGCGTGGAACGCCAGGGCGAACAGGTGGAGATGGACGCGGCCACCCGACGCAATCTGGAGCTGGTGCAGGCGCTGGACGGGAGCGAGGAGAATACGCTGGCGCGGGTGCTCGACAGCACCGTCACGGCCATGGGGGCACGGCTGCTGCGGCGCTGGATCCATCAGCCGCTGCGCAATCTCGGGGTGCTGTGCGAGCGCCAGGATCGAATCGAGCGCCTGCGCGGCGAATGGCTTCTCGAGCCGGTGCGTGAGGCACTGCGCGAAGTGGGCGACATGGAGCGGATCCTCGGGCGGGTGGCGCTGCGCTCGGCCCGCCCCCGGGATCTGGAACGCCTGGGCCGCAGCCTGGCCGCCCTGCCCGCGCTGCACCGAAGCCTGCCCGACGAGCCGCTGATGGAAACCCTGCACGGGGAACTGGGGGAATTCCCCGCCCTGGTGGAACTGCTCGGGCGCGCCATTGTCGAGCAGCCGCCCATGCTGATGCGCGACGGTGGCGTGATCGCGCCGGGCTATTCGAAGGAGCTCGATGAGCTGCGCGCCATCAGCGACAACGCCGGCGATGTGCTGCTCGATATCGAGAAACGCGAACGCGAGCGCACCGGGCTGGCCACACTGCGGGTGAAGTACAACCGGGTGCATGGCTATTTCATCGAGCTCTCGCGCCGGGACGCGGAGCAGGCGCCGGCGGATTATGTGCGCCGTCAGACCATGAAGAACACCGAGCGCTATATCACGCCGGAGCTCAAGGAGTTCGAGGACAAGGCGCTGTCGGCGAACACCCGGGCGCTGGCGCTGGAAAAGAGACTGTACGAGGCGCTGCTCGAGGAACTGGCCGCGGAGCTGAGTCCGCTGCAGCGCTGTGCGCAGGCACTGTCGGAGCTGGACGTGCTGGCGGCGCTGGCCGAGCGCGCCGAGCACCTGGATCACTGCCGCCCGGAGCTTTCCGAGGCGCCGGTGCTGGAGATCGTCGACGGGCGCCATCCGGTGGTCGAGCAGGTGCTCGACGAGGCGTTCGTGCCGAACAACCTGGAGCTCGATGAAAAGCGGCGCATGCTGATGATCACCGGGCCCAACATGGGCGGCAAGTCCACCTACATGCGCCAGGCCGCACTGATCGTGCTGCTCGCTCACATCGGCGCCTGCGTGCCCGCCACCAGCGCGAAGGTGGGCACGGTTGATCGCATTTTCACGCGCATCGGCTCGTCCGATGATCTCGCCGGCGGGCGCTCGACCTTCATGGTGGAAATGTCGGAAACCGCCAATATCCTCAACCATGCCACCGACCGCAGCCTAGTGCTCATGGATGAAGTGGGCCGCGGCACCAGCACCTTCGACGGGCTGGCGCTGGCCTGGGCGGCGGCCTGTCATCTGGCCCGGGAGCAGCGTGCGTTCACGCTGTTCGCCACCCACTATTTCGAGCTGACCCAGCTGGCCGAGGAACTGCCCGGGGTCTATAACGCGCATCTGTCGGCCACCGAGCACGGCGATCGCATTGTCTTTCTCCACCGGGTACAGGAAGGCGCGGCTAGTCGCAGCTACGGGCTGCAGGTGGCGCAGCTCGCCGGCGTGCCCGCCGGGGTAATCCGCCAGGCGCGGGAGAAGCTTCATGAGCTGGAAAGCGCTTCCGGCCAGGCCGCCCACGCGGCCCCCGGCAATCCCGCCCCCGCCCAGCCGGATCTGTTCAACGCGCCCCCGGCGCTGACGCACCTGGAAGCGCTGAACCCGGACGATCTCAGCCCCCGGGAGGCGCTGGAGCAGCTTTACGAGTTGAAGAAGCTTCTGTAGCGCCCCCTTCGGGGGCGCGGTTGCGGGCTGC
>SLJS01000334.1 GCA_007135015.1 Alcanivorax sp.
CACGATCCAATGACTCTACTACCCATGAAGGAAAGTCGACATTAATACGCTTCTGATCCTGGTTGGCACGACGCGCCGTGGATAGATCAAGATCATCAATGATGTCTTCTTTGCCCTGGTCAAATTTCTTGTCAAAATCTTTAGCTTTCATACAGCTCTACCTCTCTTCTCCGAGAACGCCTTACAGAAATGAGCCGAATCGTTCCGTTTCTGTAGGTGACGACAGCAGACCAGTGCTTGGGGCCTATAAGGCCTATGACCAAAAACCGAGTTTCGTCATCAAATCTAGCCCGGATCTCCAGCAGATCAGGGTCTTCCCACAAAGCTTGAGCATCCAGAAAGTCGATACCATGCTTCTCCAGATTGGCCCGACTTTTGTCATCGTCGTACTCGAAATCGCTCATGAGTATAAATTATCCCTTTTCTACTCATTTGGCAATATCCGGGCTAGCTGGCTGCTAACGGTTCCGACCACTGCCCGCCGACAACCGGCCACTGCGCCCGAAGGGCGCTCAAGGCATGAAAAACTGCTCGTCGTCCATCGTCATCAGCGATTGCGTGTCCGCGACCATGCTTTCGGCCAGGGCGCGGGTGCGCGGCAGGATGCGGTCGAAGTAGAAGCGCGCAGTCTGCAGCTTGCCTTCCAGGAAGGCGCGGTCGGCGTTGTCTTCCTTCAGGGCCTGCTCGGCGGTGACCGCCATGCGCGCCCAGCACCAGGCCAGGGCCGCGTAGCCGGAGTATTCGAGATACTCGAAGGCCGCCGACATGGGGGCGTTGATGTCGTCCCCGGCGGCGGCCATGAGCCGGTCGGTAAGCTCTGACCATTCATCCGCCACCTTGCGGGTGCGTGCCACCAGTTCCGTGGAAACCTCGCCCGCGTCCGCATTGGCGTCACAGAAGCCGCGCACCTCTTCGAGGAAAAGGTCCAGCAGCTTGCGTTCGCTGGCCAGGGTCTTGCGCTTGATCAGGTCGATGGCCTGGATGCCGTTGGTGCCCTCGTAGATGCGGGTGATGCGCACATCGCGGTAGAGCTGTTCCATGCCCCATTCACGGATGTAGCCGTGGCCGCCGAACACCTGGATGCCCAGATCGGTGATCTCGCTGCCGCGCTCGGTGAAAAAGCCCTTGCAGATGGGCGTGAGCAGGGCCATCAGGTCGTTGGCCCGGCCGCGGGCCTGTTCATCGGGGCTGCCCAGTCCGATATCCAGCTGGGTGGCGGCGTACAGGCCCAGCGCCCGGCAGCCTTCCACCAGCGATTTCTGGGTGAGCAGCATGCGGCGCACGTCCGGGTGCACGATAATGGGGTCGGCGGCCTGGTCCGGCTCGCGGGGGCCGGCCGGCGCGCGCATCTGCAGGCGTTCGCGGGCATATTCCACCGCCCCCTGATGGGAAAGCTGGCCGATGCCCAGGGCCTCGAAACTCACATCCAGCCGGGCGGCGTTCATCATGGTGAACATGGCGGCCAGGCCCCGGTGAGGCTCGCCCACCAGCCAGCCGCGGGCGCCGTCCAGGCGGAAGACCGTGGTGGGCGAGGCCTTCAGACCCATCTTCTCTTCCAGGGCTTCCACGGCCACATTGTTGCGCTCGCCCGGCTGACCGCTGTCATCCAGCAGGCGGTCCGGCACCAGAAAGAGACTGATCCCCTTGGGCCCCGCAGGGGCATCCGGCAGTTTGGCCAGCACCAGGTGGATAATGTTGTCGGTAAGGTCCTGGCCGGCCCAGGTGATGAAGATCTTGTTGCCGGTCACGGAATAGCTGCCGTCATCGCGGGGTTCGGCCCGGGTGCGCAGCAGCCCGAGATCGGAGCCGCAATGGGCTTCGGTGAGCGCCATGGTGCCGGTCCACTCGCCGGCCACCATTTTCGGCAGGTAGGCCTGTTTCAGCTCGTCGGAGGCATGGGCCTCGATGGCCCGGATCGCGCCCTGGCTGAGGGTGAACAGCGGGCACCAGGGCATGTTCGCGGATTCGGCCATCTCGTGGAAGGCCATCCCGAGGCTGTGGGGCAGGCCCTGGCCGCCGTATTCCGGGCTGCAGCTGATGCCGTTCCACTGGCCTTCCACAAAGGCCTTCCAGGCCTTCTTGTAGCCCGGCGGTGTCACCACTTGGCCGGATTCCAGATGCGTGCCGGTCTCGTCGCCTTCGGTCCGGGTGGGGTCGAGTTCGTTTTCGGTGAAGCGGGCGGCTTCCTCCAGCACCGGGTCGATCAGGTCGGCGGTGACTTCCTCGTGGCCGTGACGGGCATAATGCCCGGCAAAATCAAACACCTGGTGAATCAGAAAACGAATATCCCGCAACGGGGCCCGGTACCGGGGCATCTCGCACCTCTCTTGTTCACTGGTTCATGACGATTGTGTGGCGTTCCGTCCGGGGGAGCACGGCAGCCGGGAGCAGCGGACCGCGCCGTCAGCGTGAGTCGCCCGCCGGAATCGCCGGCTATCTGACCACAGCCGCTGCGGCCAGGCAATGACCGATCAGTCGCGTTCCTCCCCGGCGGTTGTGATGATTTCCTCCGGGGGCAGGGTTTCGATATAGCGCAGCATGCCCCGGTGGTCCGACTCCAGCGCCCGGTCCACGCCGCCGGCGACCAGGCGGGACAGGCGGGCGCCGATCAGGGGTACCCGGCTGTTCACTCGCAGGGCAATGTCCTGCCGGGCCCCGGCGCGCTCGTCCTGGAGAGTCATCCAGCCGGCAACTTCCACCGGCACACCGCTGAGCGCAAAGCGGTAACGGCCCCGGAACGGGGGCTGCTCCAGCCGGGTCCAGCACAGTTCGGTGACCAGGCTTGCCGAGCGGGGGACCAGCCGCGAGGCGATCGCCGGGACCTTCTCGGGGGGAATCTCCATGGGCCGGGAAATCCGGATGAGAAAGCCCTCCTCGCACTCACCGAAGGCATCAAAACGGTACTCGGTGATCCCGGACCAGGCATGCCGGGTCTGGAAATACTCCCGGCTGGTCAGCACCCGCACCAGGGTGGTGGCGGAGACCGGATAGCAGCGGGTGCGCTCGACTTCCATTACTTCTTCGTCCCGCTGCCCTGCCCGTCCGCGCCCTTGTCCAGCAGCCGCAACAGCGGCGCCAGACGCTGGCGCAGGGCGGGCAGATGGGGCCGGACCTTTTTCTCCTGGCCGGCGGCGAGCCAGGACAGGGCTTCCTCGACCGTGGGCTCCGGCTCGGGCCTGGCCTTTTCCTCGCCGCCCGGGGGCGCCTCGGGGTGTGACGGCAGGGCTTCTTCCTTCATCTGCCGCAGCTTTTCTTCGGTCATGATGGCGCCGCCGCCCTGCGCCAGCGCCTCCTTGAGCACCAGGTTCGCCTCTTCCATTACCGCCCGGGCGGTCTGGCCCGGATGGGGCTCCGGTGTAAGCACGCCGATCGAAAGACTCACCGGAAGCCGTTTGCCCTCCCAGCTGATTGCCGCCTCCCGGACCTGCCGGCCAAGGCGCTCGGCGAATACCCGGGCGCCTTCCTGGTCGGCGGTGGGCAACGTGATGGCGAACTGCGCCAGGCCGATACGCGCGGCGGTGTCTTCCTTGCGTACCAGCCGGGTGATCAGCTTGCCGAGCTGGCGCAGCATTTCATCGGCGGCGTCACGGCCGGTGCGGATGAAGATCTTGTTGAAACTGTCCACGTCCGCCCGGAGCACGGACAGCGAATGGCCCTGCCTCGATGCAAAGGCCAGCTCCTGCTTGAGCCTGGAAGTGAAAAAATTGCTGTTGCCCAGGCCCGTCAGCCGGTCCACGGTCACCTGTTCTTCCAGTTGCTGGCGCTCGCGCTGGTAGTCAGCATGGGCGCGCGCGCGGGCCTGGATGTCGGTGGAGTTGAAAGGCTTGCTGATGAAGTCGGTGGCGCCCATCTTCAGCGCCTTTTC
>SLJS01000267.1 GCA_007135015.1 Alcanivorax sp.
AAACAGATCAATAAATCGCCATGATCAAGCTGATTTTGACTTGAGCGTAAAAATGCGCCGCCAGCACCCGAAACCTGCCGCGGGATGTGGCCCATGCGATAGCACGTACAAGCAAGGCACGAGTATGCCTGTGTCGGGGGGAGAACCCCCGGCAGGCCACTACCGGGGGAATCAGGGGGCGGTTACTTGACCTTCGTCATGCGCAGGTAGGGGCGCAGCTCGTCCCAGCCCTGCGGGAACATCTTCTCCGCTTCCTCGTTGGTGACACTCGGCGGGATGATCACATCCTTTCCCTGTGTCCAGTCCGCAGGCAGGGCCACGCCGTGCTTGTCGGCGGTCTGCAGGGCGTCGATTACCCGCAGGATCTCGTCGAAGTTGCGCCCTACCGCCATGGGGTAGGTCATGGTCAGGCGGATCTTCTTGTTCGGGTCGATAATGAACACCGAACGCACTGCCGCCGTGTCACTCTCGCCCGGATGGATCATTTCGTAGAGCTGGGCGATCTTGTGGTCCGGGTCCGCCACGATGGGGAACTCCAGGGTGGTGTTCTGGGTGTCGTTTACGTCCAGAATCCACTTGTTGTGTTCCTCGACGCTGTCCGTGGACAGGCCCAGGGGCCTGGTGTTGCGGGCCTCGAATTCATTGGCCAGCTGGGCGGTGCGGCCCATCTCGGTGGTGCACACCGGGGTGAAGTCCGCCGGATGGCTGAAGAAAAAGCACCAGGAATCGCCGATCCAGTCGTGAAACCGGATCTTGCCCTGAGTGGTATCGATTTCGAAGTCGGGGGCGGTATCGCCAAGATGCAATGTCATGTCCTTTTCTCCTCTCTGCCCCGTCTCACCGGAGCATTCTGGTTGGTTCGTGGCGCCCTGGCGCCACCGGAAGCAGTTTCATTATGGATATAATGTCCTGCCCTTCCAGTGATCGCGCTCAATCTTTTCGATCAATTCAGCCTATGCAGGACTGCGGGACGGACTCGCCTGCACCCTGGGCAGGGCCAATCGAAGGGCTGGTGGTGCTCCGCTCTGGACAATTACCCGGATTACGGCCTTCGGCCTTTATCCGGGCTACCTGCTGTCTGGCGGCTTGCGGGCAGGTCCATTCCGGCGCTGTTTGTAGGCCCCGGGCTCCCTGCCTATACTGCCGGGCAATGTCGGCGCCGGGAGCTCGCAGGCATGGCAAGGCCGCGCCCGGCACCGGATAACCATAAAACCGTCAATCCGGAGAAATGAAATGGATGTCCAACCCACCCCGAAAAACATCGCGATAGGGGTCGTTGTGATCCTGGCGCTGGTGGGCCTATGGGGTTCGGTCTTTACGGTACAGCCGGAAGAACGGGCCGTGGTCAAGCGCTTCGGGGAAGTGCGCTACCAGGTAGGACCCGGGCTGCACTGGAAGTTCCCGTTCGGCATCGACTCGGTACAGAAGGTCGCCACCGAACGGGTGCTCAAGCAGGAGTTCGGCTTCCGGACTACCGGCCGACATGGAACACGCAGCCAGTACGCTGAAGGCGACTTTCGTCCCGAAAGCCAGATGCTCGCCGGCGACCTGAGCATCATCGACGTCTCCTGGGTGGTGCAATACCGCATCCAGGATCCCATCAAGTACCTCTATGAACTTCGCGAGCCCGGGCGCACCCTGCGCGATATCTCCGAGTCGGTCATGCGGCGGCTGGTCGGCAACCGCCTGGGCAGTGAGGTGCTCACGATCGCCCGGGTCGAGATCGCAAACCAGGCGGCCGAGGAGATCAGCGAGATCATGGAAAGCTATGATTCGGGTCTGATCATCCGCACCGTGGAGCTGCAGGATGTAGTGCCGCCCCAGCGCGTGCGCCCGGCGTTCAACGCCGTCAACGAGGCACGCCAGCAGCGCGAGCAGATGATCAACGAGGCCAACAAGCAGGCCAACGAGCGCATACCCCGCGCCAGGGGCGAAGCCCGGCGCACCATCTCCGAGGCCGAAGGCTACGCCGTCGAGCGCGTGAACCGCTCAACCGGGGAAGTGGCGCGGTTCAACGCCATACTGAACGAATACCGCAACGCCCCCGACGTCACCCGCAAGCGGCTCTTCCTCGAGACCATTCGGGAAGTCGCGCCCCGGGCGGACAGGATCCTTGTGATCCAGGACGACGGCCAGGGAAACCCCCTGCCGCTGTATCACCTTCGTGACGAAGCCCGCAAAGGGAGTAACTGAAAATGAGACCTACAACACTTGCAGGGATTGTCGCCGTCCTTCTGATCCTGTTGCTCGGCAAGTCGTCGATTTTCGTCGTTGACCAGGCCGAACAGGCCTTCGTGGTCCGCTTCGGCGAGATCCAGGGCGAGGCCATCACCGAACCCGGACTGAAATGGAAGATGCCGCTGATCGATGACGTGCGCCGCTTCGACAAGCGCCTGCTGGCCTGGGACGGCGACGTGGAGGAGATCCCGACCCGCGGTCGCGAGTTCATCATCGTCGATACCACGGCGCGCTGGCGGATCGACAACCCCAGGCGCTTTCTGGAAAGTGTGCGCGACGAAGCCGGCGCGCAGCGTCGTATCGACGACATCCTCGACTCGGTGATTCGTGACAAGGTCTCCGGAGCCAGGCTCGAGGAGATCGTGCGTTCGTCGGACTGGGAGGTGGACGAGCAGGCACTCCGGGAGGAGGTTGCCGATCGCGAGGACGTGGACCTGGAGCTTACCCCCGACCGCGGCCGCCAGGAACTGGAACGCGAGGTCGTGGAGGTCGCGAGCACGCAGATGCCCGATTACGGTATCGAGCTCAAGGACGTGCGCATCAAGCGGGTCAACTACATCAGTTCCGTGCGCAAGCAGGTGGAAGACCGGATGATCTCCGAGCGCCAGTCCATCGCTGAGAAGTTCCGCTCCGAAGGGCGCGGCCGAAGTGAGGAAATCCTCGGTGAAATGCAGAAGGAGCTGCAGACCATCCAGTCCGAAGCGGAGATGCGGGCCAAGGAAATTCGCGGCGACGCGGACGCCGAAGTCACCCGGGTCTATGGCGAGGCCTTCGGCCAGAACCCGGAGTTCTACGCCTTCCTGCAGACACTGGAGACGTACCGGGACGCAATCGGCGACAACACAACGCTCATGCTTCGCGCCGATTCGGACTTCTACAAGTACCTGGAAAGCGCCGGCGGCGAGTAATCCGCGGCCGGCTTTGTCACCCTCCTGTGGGAGGGTGACGCAAAAGGCTTGTGGAAGCGCACCCTGGGGCGCGAAGAACCTCTCCGTGCCAGAATCCAGGGTCTACGCAGCCTTGCTGGAGAGTCCCCTCTCCCCGCCGTGGGAGAGGGACAGGGAGAGGGGGATCGAATTACGGGAAAGCATCAAGCAGTGCGGCTTGCGTAGCCTTCCCCCTCTCCCCATCCCCTCTCCCACGAGGGGAGAGGGGCTTTTAAGACACTCTCCAAGGGAGAGGGGTTTAATGACACTCTCTGATCGGGGGAAGAGATATGTCCGCATTACAGGGAACGCTGGGCCTGGCGGTGTTCATGACCATCGCCTGGCTGCTGAGCGCCTTGTCCGCACTGCTCTTTTACTGGCGGGTGCTGCCCTGGCTGGTGCGCAGCGCTTCCCGGCTGCTGCAGCGGGCGCCGGGACATGCCCAGTGACCGTGCCGCCCCGGAGTGGGCGGTTCCGGGGCACCGGTGTCACACAAGCCTCCGGCAAAACGCCGACAAGCCCTGATACGCCCTGGCATCTTATCGGATCTGGCACTCATGATTGACAAGCCGATCCATTTTGGTACGTTCTTTTTAACAGGGATGCTAAGTAACGGGGGCAGGGGGAGTCGGCAGTTCGCACCCTCATTCCACTCAGATCCCACAGGTAATAAATAAAGTCTCCGGGGGAATATACC
>SLJS01000348.1 GCA_007135015.1 Alcanivorax sp.
AGGGCGGTGGTCGGAGAAAAGGCACGGCCCTCTGATCGCCGCCCCCTGACCACTGACCACCGCGCCCCGAAGGGGCGCTACCTACCAGCCCGTGGCTTCCCGGATCGCGCGGCCGATATGGGCCGGGTTGCGTACGATGTGCACGCCCGCGTCCTCGAGGACCGCGAACTTCTCGTCCGCGGTGCCCTTGCCGCCGGCTATGATGGCGCCGGCATGGCCCATGCGCTTGCCGGGTGGCGCGGTGACACCGGCGATATAGGAAACCACCGGCTTGGTCACGTTCTTCTTGATCCACAACGCTGCCTCGTCCTCGGCGGTGCCGCCGATCTCGCCGACCATTACAATCGCTTCCGTGGCCGGGTCCTTCTCGAACAGCTCCAGTGCTTCGATAAAGGTGGTGCCCGGAATCGGATCACCTCCGATACCGATACAGGAAGACTGGCCGAAACCGAGCTCCGTGGTCTGCTGGACGGCCTCATAGGTCAGGGTGCCGGAGCGGGAAACGATGCCCACCTTGCCGGGCTTGTGAATGTGACCGGGCATGATGCCGATCTTGCACTCACCGGGGGTGATCACACCGGGACAGTTGGGTCCGATCACCCGAAGGCCCGGGCGCTGGTCCACATATTCCTTTACCCGCAGCATGTCCAGCGCGGGAATACCTTCGGTAATGCAGACAATCAGCTCGATCCCCGCATCCGCGGCTTCCAGAATGGAGTCCTTGCAGAAGGGTGCCGGCACATAGATCACCGAAGCAGTCGCTCCCGTGGCTTCCACGGCTTCACGCACCGTATTGAACACGGGCAGCCCCAGATGGGTCTGGCCACCCTTGCCGGGGGTGACCCCGCCGACCATTTTCGTGCCGTAGGCAAGCGCCTGTTCCGAATGAAAGGTTCCCTGGGCGCCGGTAAATCCCTGGCAGATTACCTTCGTATCCTTGTTGATCAATACGCTCATGATTTACTACCCCCTGCCGCCGCGACCACCTGTTCAGCGGCATCATCAAAACTTTTCGCGGCAATGATGTTCATGCCGCTCTCGGCCAGCTTCTGTGTTCCCAGCTCCGCATTATTGCCTTCCAGGCGCACGACAACGGGTACTTCCACGCCCACCTCTTCCACCGCGCCGATAACGCCTTCGGCAATCAGGTCGCAGCGGACGATTCCGCCGAAGATATTCACCAGAACCGCCTGGACCTGATCATCGGAAAGGATGATCTTGAAGGCCTCGGCCACGCGCTCTTTGGTTGCTCCGCCGCCCACATCCAGGAAGTTGGCCGGCGCACCGCCCTTGAGCTTGATCAGGTCCATGGTGGCCATGGCCAGGCCCGCGCCATTGACCATGCAGCCAATATTGCCCTCCAGGGCCACGTAATTGAGATCATGTTCCGAGGCGCGGCGTTCGCGCTCGTCCTCCTGGCTCGGGTCTTCCATTTCCTTGAGCTGCGGCTGGCGATAGAGGGCACTGCCGTCCACGCCAACTTTTGCATCCAGACAATGCAGGTTTCCTTCGCTGGTCACCACAAGCGGATTGATCTCGATGAGCGCCAGATCCTTTTCTTCGAACAGCCGCGCAAGGCCGGTAAAGATGGAGACGAACTGCTTGATCTGGCCACCTTCGAGACCAAGACGAAAGGCCATGTCACGGGCCTGGTAGGGCTGTGCGCCCACCAGCGGATCAATGGCCGCGCGAATGATTTTCTCCGGGGTTTCCTCGGCCACCTTCTCGATTTCCACGCCCCCTTCGGTGGAGGCCATGAAGACAATACGGCGGCTGGCACGGTCCAGCACCGCACCGAGATAGAGCTCGGTGGCGATGTCGGTGCAGCTTTCCACCAGGATACGGTGGACCGGCTGGCCATGCTCATCGGTCTGGAAAGTCACCAGGCGCTTGCCCAGCCACTGGCGGGCAAATTCCGCCGCCTCATCGGCGGAGTCGACCAGTTTGACCCCGCCGGCCTTGCCCCGACCCCCTGCGTGCACCTGGGTCTTGACCACCCAGCGATCACCCGGGATCTGTCTTGTCTTTTCCGCCACCTCCTCGGGAGTCTCGCAGGCAAAACCCGTCGAGACCGGAAGGCCGTATTCGGCAAACAGCTGCTTTGCCTGGTATTCGTGCAGATTCATTTCATGATCCCGTTCGTTTGTGAAAATTCAACTTTCCCGCCCAGCCCCGGCTGAAGTCCGAAGGCAGACAGTCCGGTCCGGCCCGCGGCCGGCGTCATTTCTTCTTTTTCTTCGGCCGTCGTTGTGCCAGATGAATGGCCCGGTAATCGGTCGCCAGCGCCGCTTCGTGTACCGTCTCCGACAATGTGGGATGCCCGAACACCATCAGCTGCAGATCCTCCACCGAGGCACCGAATTCCATGGCGATCACCGCCTCCTGCACAAGTTCCGATGCCTGGGGGCCGAGCGCGTGCATGCCCAGCACCCGGTCGGACTTCTCGTCCACGACGAACTTGACCAGCCCCGCCGTATCTCCGGCACCCAGCGCCCGGCCGTTCGAAGCAAATGGCGCCACGCCTGTCTTGTAGGGCTCGCCGGAGGCCTTGACCTCCTCTTCGGTCTTGCCCACCCAGGCCAGTTCGGGATGAATATAGATCACCAGCGGTATGGTTTCGTAGTTCACCTGGGTGTTCTCGCCTGCGATTACATCGGCGGCCATCACCCCTTCCTCGATTCCCTTGTGGGCGAGCATGGGACCACGCACCAGATCACCCACCGCGTATACGCCGGGCACGTCCGTGCGGCACTGGCTGTCCACATGAATGAATCCGCGTTCATCGAGCTCCACGCCGGCGTCACTGGCAAGCAGGTTGTCCGTCATCGGCCGGCGGCCCACCGCGACAATAAGACGGTCGAAGGTCTCCTCATGATCGCCACTGCTGTCCGAATAGCTGACGGTAACCTTCTTGCCCTTCACACTGGTACCGGTCACCCGTGCACCCAGGCGAATATCAAGCCCCTGCTTGCCGAGCACCTTGTAGGTTTCCTTGGCAAGCTGTTGGTCCACCTGGGGCAGAAAGGTATCCACCGCTTCCAGGACCACCACATCGGAGCCGAGCCGGGACCAGACGCTGCCCAGTTCCAGACCGATGATCCCTGCGCCGATCACGCCAAGGCGCCCGGGAACACTGTCGAACTCCAGCGCCCCGGTGGAGTTGACGACAACATCGTCCTTCAGGGGCGCATCCTTGATATTCACGGGTTCCGACCCGGCAGCCAGAATCACGTTCTCCGCGTCCAGCACCTGCTCCTCCTCGCCCTCCTTGAGCGGCGTGAAGGCAACCCGCTTTTTCGGGAGAAGCTTGCCCGTGCCCTGCAGCCAGGTCACCTTGTTCGACTTGAACAGCGAGGCAATGCCCCCGGTGAGCTGCTGCACTACCTCATCCTTGCGCTTGTGCATCTGGGCAATATCCATCTTCACCGTATCCAGTTTGATACCGTGATCCCCGAAGGACTCCTTTGCTTCATGAAACTTCCAGGACGAATCCAGCAGCGCCTTGGAAGGAATGCAGCCGACATTCAGGCAGGTGCCGCCCAGTGCAGGCTTGCCCTGCTTATTCACGTACTTCTCAATGCATGCGGTATTGAGCCCGAGCTGCGCGCAGCGTATTGCCGCGGCGTAACCGCCGGGGCCACCACCTATGACTATTACATCGTACTTTTCGCTCATGTCTCTGTCCTTGTGATCCGCGGCGTTGCTAGATATCCAGAAGCAAGCGGGCAGGATCTTCGATGAAATTCTTCACGGTTACCAGAAACTGCACCGCATCCTTCCCATCAATCAGACGGTGGTCGTAGGAAAGCGCCAGATACATCATGGGGACAATCTCCACTTTCCCGTCCACGACCATGGGGCGCTCCTGGATCTTGTGCATGCCCAGAATGCCGGTCTGTGGTGGGTTCAGGATCGGCGTGGACAGCAGCGAGCCGAACACACCCCCGTTGGTCAGCGAGAACGTACCCCCCGTCATTTCCTCTATGGAAAGCTTGCCCTGCTTCGCCTTCTCCGCGTATTCGATCAGCTGCGACTCGATCTCGGCCAGGCCCTTCTGATCGGCATCGCGGAGGATCGGAACGACCAGACCGCGTTCAGTGGAGACGGCCACACCGATGTCGAAGTACCCGTGATACACCACATCATCGCCGTCTATGGAAGCGTTCACCTCCGGAAAACGCTTCAGTGCCTCGACGCAGGCGCGCACAAAGAAGCTCATGAAGCCCAGGCGCACACCATGGGCCTTTTCGAAGTCCTGCTGATAGGCCTTGCGCATGTCCATGATCGGCTTCATGTTGGCCTCGTTGAAGGTGGTCAACATGGCCGCGGTCTGCTGGGCACTCACCAGCCGTTCGGCAATGCGCTTGCGCAGCCGGGTCATGGGCACACGACGCTCCTCGCGCTCGCCTGGCGCGGCGGGAATGTCGGCATGCGCCGGCTGCTGCGGCGCGCGGGGCGGCGGCTCGGAGGAAGACTTTTTCCTTTCCTCCTTTGCTTCTTCCTTCGTTTCTTCCTTTTTCTCGTCGCGAGCACGAAGCGCCGCTTCCACGTCTTCCTTGGTGATGCGCCCATCCTTGCCACTGCCCTGAATGCGTGAAGCGTCCAGGTCGTGCTCGCTCATGAGCTTGCGCGCCGCCGGGCCGGCCTGCGCCGCGGAAACCTCCTCGCCTTCCTGGCCGGCTTCACCGGCGTCCGTTTCTCCGGAATCGGGCGCTGTGGCGGCTCCCTCTTCCTTTTCCGCCTTCGCGCTTTCCGCCTTCGAAGCGTCCTGTTTCGCGGGAGCCTCCGGTGCCTCGCCCTTTTCCATTTCGCCAAGAACTTCCTGGCTTTGGACGGTGTCGCCCTCGTTCTTGAATACCTTTTTCAGCACACCGTCGGCCGGCGCGACCACTTCCAGAACCACCTTGTCCGTCTCGATATCCACAAGCAGTTCATCGCGACTGACGCCCTCTCCTTCCTGCTTGTGCCAGGTTGCGACACTGCCTTCCGCCACGGACTCGGGGAACTGGGGTGCCTTGATCTCTATTGCCATTATCCGCCCTTAGACTCTGAAAGTTCTTGCACAAGACCCACTCACTGAACTGAAAAGGCTTCCTCTACCAGTGCCTTCTGCTGCTCCGCATGCAGCGAGGCCAGGCCTGCCGCCGGCGCCGCCGCCGGTTTCCGGCCTGCATACTGCAGGGGAAGCTCAGGGTTGAGTCGCCGGATCGTGTTGAAAAGATGATGCTGGGTACAGTACCAGGCGCCCTGATTCTTGGGCTCTTCCTGACACCAGACCACACTGTCCACACTGCTGTACTGGCTGATGACCTCGTACAGCCTTTCTTCCGGGAAGGGGTACAGCTGCTCGATGCGCACAATCGCGGTATCCTCCCTTTCGTCCTTTTCGCGCTTCTCGAGCAGATCGTAGAAGACCTTTCCGCTGCACAGGATGAGCCGGCGCGTTTCCTCCGGCCGCGGGGATTCCGGATCGGCAAGTACGGTTTCAAAGCGCCCGCCCGAGAGGTCCTCCAGCGAGGAGACGGCCCGCTTGTGGCGCAACAGGCTTTTCGGGCTCAGCACCACAAGGGGCTTGCGCAGGGGCCGGACAGTCTGGCGCCGGAGAAGATGAAAGATCTGTGACGGGGTCGTGGGAACACAGACCTGCATGTTGTGCTCGGCGCAGAGCTGGAGAAAACGCTCCAGACGCGCGGAGGAATGCTCCGGACCCTGACCTTCGTAACCATGGGGAAGCAGCAGCGTAAGGCCGCATACGCGTGACCACTTCGCCTCCCCCGAGGAAATGAACTGGTCAATCACCACCTGGGCACCGTTGGCGAAATCACCGAACTGGGCCTCCCAGACAATCAGGGCCTTCGGCGTCGTGGTTGCGTAGCCGTACTCAAAGGCCAGTACCGCTTCCTCCGAGAGGAAGGAGTCGTAGATCTCGAAATGCGGTTGCCCCTCTTCCAGATTGCAAAGCGGCGTCCAGGTTTCACCGTTCTTCTGGTTGTGAAGCACCGCGTGGCGGTGCGAGAAGGTGCCACGCCCGGAGTCCTGTCCCGTCAAGCGAACCATGAATCCTTCGTCGATAAGTGTGGCGTAGGCCATGGTCTCGCCATAGCCCCAGTTGATCGGCAGTGCCCCGGCGGTCATCTTGCTGCGATCCTCCATGATCTTCTTGACCTGGCGCTGAAGAACAAAGCCTTCCGGAACCTTCTCCATCCTCTGACCCAGCGTCTGCAGGCGCTTGAGATCCACCGACGTATCCCAGTCGTCCTGCACTTCATGGCCGATATAGGGCGACCAGTCGACGAAAAGCTCCTTGTTGGGCTCACGCACCAGGCTGTCGACCACATGACTGCCTTCGTCCAGCGTGTTGCGGTAGCCTTCCACCAGCTCCCGTGCCTCATCTTCGCTGATCACTTCATCGGCGATCAGGCGCTCCGCGTACAGCGTACGGGTGGTCGGATGCGACTTGATGCGACTGTACATCATCGGCTGGGTTGTCGAGGGCTCGTCCGCCTCGTTGTGTCCGGCCCGGCGATAGCAGATCAGATCGATGACCACATCCTTTCTGAACTGCATCCGGTAATCGACCGCCATCTGGGTGACAAAGAACACCGCTTCCGGATCATCGCCGTTTACATGAAAAATGGGCGCCTGCACCATCTTCGCCACATCGGTGCAGTATTCAGTGGAGCGGGTGTCGTCACGCCGGCTTGTGGTAAAGCCCACCTGGTTGTTCACGATGACATGAAGGGTGCCACCGGTCTTGAAGCCCCGGGTCTGTGACATCTGGAAGGTTTCCATGACCACACCCTGGCCGGCAAAGGCGGCGTCGCCGTGCAGCAGCAGCGGGAAAACCTGATCGCCTTCCGGATCCCGGCGACGATCCTGTCGCGCACGCACGGAGCCCTCGACAACCGGGGAGACGATTTCCAGATGCGAGGGGTTGAAGGCCAGCGCCAGGTGCATTTCTCCGCCGGGGGTTTTCACATTGGACGAGAAGCCCTGGTGGTATTTCACGTCGCCGGAGCCATCATGATCGATGCGCCCCTCGAACTCATCGAAAAGCTCCTCGGGGCTCTTGCCCAGGGTATTGACCAGCACGTTGAGCCGCCCGCGGTGGGTCATGCCAATGACCATTTCCTTGGAGCCATAGCCACCGTTGCGCTGGATAACTTCATCGACCAGCGGAATCAGCGCTTCTCCACCCTCGAGTCCGAAGCGCTTGGTGCCCGGATAACGGCTGCCCAGATACTTCTCCAGCCCTTCGGCGGCGGTCAGGCGCTCGAGAATGTGCTTTTTCACCTCGGGACTGAATTGCGGGTGGCTGCGCACCGACTCCATGCGCTGCTGAATCCAGCGTTTCTCCGAAGTATTGACGATGTGCATGTACTCGGCACCCACGGTGCCGCAATAGGTACCGTGCAGGCAGTCACGGATCTCCCTGAGAGAGGCTTCCGGCTTGCCGATGAACAGGTTGCCGGTCTGGAATTCCGTGTCCAGGTCCGCCTGGCTGAGCCCGTGGTGGGACAGTTCCAGGTCCGGGACCTCCTCGCGCTCCATGATCCCCAGCGGGTCCAGGTCCGCCACCTGATGGCCCCGATTGCGGTAGGCGGCGATCAGGTGCAACACCCGCACCTGGCGCCGTTCATGGTCGGTGCTGACCGCGGCCGGGCCGAACTTGTGCACACGGCCCCGGTTCTTGGCCTGCAACAGGAAGTATTCGCGTACGGAACCGTGTGGAATGTCCGCTTCCGCGGAGCTTCCGGTGTCGGGGAGTTTTTCGAAATAGGTGCGCCAGTCTTCCGGAACGGAATTGGGATCAATCAAGTATTCTTCGTACAGTTCATCTACATAGGCCGAATTGACGCCTCCCAGATGGGAAGTTGCCCAATTGCGGTGCATGGAACCGTCTTGCATCGCGCTCATTCCTCGTCGGTGCGGCGCCTCGTAAGCTTCGCTGATCACCCGGCCAGCCGGAGGGGTCGCCCCAGGCTATACATAGTGTAGCGATTTCCCCCCCCTCTTGTCAGTGAGACCGGCAATAATTTCCGTCAATGGCCCCGATTTACGCCGGGGTCCGGAAAAAACCAACAAAAAAGGCGGCCCATGGCCGCCTTTTCCCGTGCGCCTATACTGCCCGCTCCAGCAGCTTGGAACGAATATGGCCTATGGCCCTTGTGGGATTCAGCCCCTTCGGGCAGACGCTCACGCAGTTCATGATTCCGCGACAGCGGAACAGCGAGAACGGATCGTCGAGTTGATCGAGCCGCTCCTCGGTGGCCCGGTCGCGACTGTCCGCCAGGAACCGCCAGGACTGCAACAGCGCGGCGGGACCGAGAAAACGCTCCGGATTCCACCAGAACGAGGGGCAGGACGTGGTGCAGCAGGCGCAGAGGATGCATTCGTACAGGCCGTCGAGCTTCGCCCGTTCCTCCGGTGACTGGAGCCGCTCGATGGCGGGCGCCGGCTCGTCATTGATCAGGTAGGGCTGCACCTTCTCGTACTGCTCGTAGAAGATCCCCATGTCCACCGCCAGGTCCCGGATAACAGGCAGGCCGGGAAGCGGGCGGATCACCAGGGGCTTTCTGCCCTCGAGCACCCCGGGGGCCGCCTCCGACAGGGGTGTGACACAGGCCAGCGCGTTGCGCCCGTTGATGTTCATGCCGTCGGAACCACATACGCCTTCACGGCAGGAGCGCCGATAGGCCAGTCCCGGATCCCGCTCCTTTATCATGGCCAGAACATCCAGCACCATCAGGTCACGGCCTCCGGTGTCCACCTCGAAGTCCTCCATCCAGGGCTCGCGGTCGGTTTCCGGATTGTAGCGGTAGACACTTACTTTCATGTTCTCAATGCTCCGTCAGTAGGTCCGGACCTTGGGCTGGAAGGTCTCCACCGTTCTGGGTGCGAAATTCACCTGCCGCTTGCCCAGCTTGCCGCTTTTCGGGTCGTAGACGGAATGGCACAGCCAGTTCTCGTCGTCCCGGTCCGGGTAATCGTAGCGCGAATGCGCGCCCCGGCTTTCGGTACGTCCCTGCGCGGCCAGCGCCGTCGCCTCGGCCACCTCCAGCAGGTTATCCAGCTCCAGCGCCTCGATCCGTGCCGTATTGAAGGCCTGGCTCTTGTCATCAAGGCGTGCACTGGCGATCCGTTCGCGCAGATCCGCAAGCTTGTTAACACCCTCGGCCATCAGGTCGCCCTTGCGGAAAACCCCGAAGTGGTTCTGCATCGTCTCCTGCAGCTCCCGGCGCAGATCCGCCACGGACTCGCCTTTCTCGGAAGCATCCCAGCGGCGCAGCCGCGACATGGCCTGATCGAGATCATCGGCGGAGGGCTCGGCCTGTTCCATGCCCTGGCGCAGGGCCTCCTCGATATACAGGCCCGCGGCCCGGCCGAACACCACCAGATCCAGCAGCGAGTTGCCGCCCAGGCGATTGGCGCCATGCACGGACACACAGGCGGCCTCGCCAACGGCAAAGAGACCGTCGATAAACTGGTCCTCGCCTTCATGTCCGCCGGAAAGGCGGATGGCGCGACCGTCCACGTTGGTCGCCAGCCCGCCCATCATGTAATGACAGGTGGGCACCACCGGAATCGGCTCGCGAACCGGATCCACCCGCGCGAACGTCTGCGCCAGCTCACAGATGCCCGGAAGCCGGCTATGCAACACTTCCTCGCCCAGATGATCGAGCTTGAGCATTACATGGTCGCCGTTGGGCCCGCAGCCGCGGCCGTCGAGGATCTCCATCATCATCGAACGCGCCACCACATCCCGGCCGGCCAGGTCCTTGGCATTGGGTGCATAACGCTCCATGAAACGCTCGCCGTCCTTGTTGACCAGGTAGCCGCCCTCGCCCCGGCAGCCTTCGGTGACCAGCACCCCGAAGCCGGCAATACCGGTGGGATGAAACTGCCACATTTCCATGTCCTGTGCCGGCATGCCGGCGCGCAGGGCCATGCCCACGCCGTCGCCGGTGTTGATCAGCGCATTGGTGGTCGACGAGTAGATGCGCCCGGCACCGCCCGTGGCAAACACCGTGGCCCGCGACTTGAAGAACACCACCTCGCCGGTCTCGATGGACAGGGCAATCACCCCGGCCACCTTGCCGTCGCCGGCGCGCACCAGATCCACGGCGTACCATTCGCTGTAGAACTGAGTGCCGTTCTTCAGGTTCTGCTGGTAGAGGGTGTGCAGCAGGGCATGACCGGTGCGGTCGGCCGCCGCGCAGGTGCGCGCCGCCTGGCCGCCCTCGCCGAAATTCTTCGACTGGCCGCCGAAGGGACGCTGATAGATGCGGCCGTTTTCGAACCGGGAGAACGGCAGCCCCATGTGCTCGAGTTCGTAGACGGTCTCCGGGCCCACGGAGCACATGTACTCAATGGCCTCCTGATCGCCGATATAGTCGGAGCCCTTCACGGTGTCGTACATGTGCCAGCGCCAGTCGTCCTGAGGGTCGGCGCTGGCGATTGCGCAGGTAATACCGCCCTGGGCGGATACCGTGTGCGAACGGGTGGGAAAGACCTTGGAAATCAGGGCGGTCCTGAACCCGGACTGCGCCATCTGCAGCGAGGCGCGCATGCCCGCGCCGCCTCCGCCCACTACGATGGCATCAAAGGTGACAGTGCGAATCGACATCGGTTATGCGCCTCCCCAGATCATTACAAGGCCCCAGAGCAGATACACCAGGCACAGCAGCAGGATGAGCATCTGGACCACGAGCCGCACCCCGGTGGCGGCATTGCCGAACTGCGCCCGGGTCAGATAATCCGTGGTCACGATCCACAGCCCCGCCCAGGCATGAAGCAGCACGGACACAAGCACGAGGGTATTGATCATCTGCATGGGCAACGACCCCATGCAGGCCTTCCAGGTCTCGTAGTCGAGCCCCGGGTTGAGAACAAGGAACCCGATCAGCCCAATGGAATAGGCACCGATCACCACCGCGGTTACACGCTGCAGCAGCCAGTCATAGAGGCCGTTGCGGCCCGGGTTCGTTACGCTGGTCACCATATCCAGATCCCCGTCAGTACAATCAGTAGCGCCGAAACGGCGAACACCATATAGGCGCCACGACGCCCGCCCTGCAGGCTCTCGCCAACCCCCATGTCCATCAGCATGTGGCGCACGCCGGCGGCGAGGTGATAGATCACCGCGGCAAGAATCCCCCAGACAATCAGCTTCATCAGCGGCATCTGCAGCAGCTCGCCCACGGCGGCAAAATCGGAGCCGGAGGCCAGCGAGCGGTGCAACAGCCACAGCAGGATCGGCAGCGCCAGGAAAAGCACCACGCCACTGATACGATGAAGGATGGAAGCTATGGCGGGCGCCGGGAACCTGATGGTGGTCAGGTCCAGGTTCACAGGTCTTTTATCGCTCACGTCGAGATATCACCGTTGCCGGGCTCCGGCCGTGCCGAAGCGGTTGTCGGGAAATGATCAATCAGCAAACCCCACCCGGTGAGCGGTGAAGATATCACTGCCCTTCCCCGGATTCGCTGTCCGGCCCGAGAGCGGGGCCGGTCTGTAACGGGCGGCAAGTATATCGCCGCGGGCAGGCCAAGACAAAGGCCCGGAACAAATCGGTTGATCGTGATCAGACTCGCGCGTGAAAGCCAGGGAGACAGAAATCCGGCCCCTGTACCCGAACGCCTGCAACAGCCTGTTTACCCTCTTTTTTTCGCGGCGGCGACCCTCTTGTGCTCGCGTTGACAAAGCGTTATCAAGACCGTAACGTCCGAGCGCCCCAAGCAAGGCAGGCGCCCGTGCCCGCGACAGGAGAGATCCCATGAGCAAGAAGAAGGCCACGCTCAGCGTTGAAGGCCGAGAGGACATCGAGCTTCCGGTATACGAGCCCACCCTGGGCCAGGATGTGGTGGACGTTACCGGGCTGACCGCCCAGGGCCTGTTCACGTATGACCCGGGTTTCCAGTCCACCGGCGCCTGCGAGTCCCGGATCACCTTCATCGACGGTGCGAAGGGCAAGCTGCTGCACCGGGGCTACTCCATCGAGGAACTGGCCGCCAAGTCCGACTATCTGGAAGTCTCCTATCTGCTGCTCTACGGCGAACTGCCCACCGAGGAACAGAAAGAGACCTTCGTGAACACGGTAAAGAACCACACCATGGTGCACGAGCAGCTGCGGGTATTCTTCAACGGCTTCCGCCGCGATGCCCACCCGATGGCCATCATGTGCGGCGTCGTCGGCGCCCTGTCTGCCTTCTATCACGACTCGCTGGACATTCATGACGCCCGCCACCGGGAAGTCACCGCCCTGCGGCTGATCGCCAAGATGCCCACCATTGCGGCCATGTGCTACAAGTACGCTCAGGGCCAGCCCTTCATGTATCCGCGCAATGACCTGGACTACGCCGAGAATTTCCTGCACATGATGTTCGGCGTGCCCTGCGAGGAGACAAAGATCAGCCCCACCCTGGCCCGGGCCATGGACCGCATCTTCATCCTTCACGCGGACCACGAGCAGAACGCCTCCACCTCCACGGTTCGCCTGGCCGGTTCCTCCGGCGCCAACCCCTTCGCCTGTATCGCCGCCGGCATTTCCGCGCTCTGGGGCCCCGCCCACGGCGGCGCCAATGAGGCCGTGCTCAACATGCTCGAGGAAATCGGCGAGCCGGCCAACGTGGAGAAGTTCATCGACCGGGCCAAGGACAAGAATGATCCCTTCAAGCTGATGGGCTTCGGCCACCGGGTCTACAAGAACTACGACCCGCGCGCCACCGTGATGCGCGAATCCTGTCACGAAGTGCTCAACGAACTGGGGGTGCAGGACCCGAAACTGGAGCTGGCCATGAAGCTCGAGGAGATCGCCCTGAACGACCCCTACTTCAAGGAAAAGAAGCTCTTCCCCAACGTGGACTTCTACTCCGGCATCATCCTCAGCGCCATCGGCATCCCCACTTCCATGTTCACGGTGATCTTCGCCCTGTCACGCACCGTGGGCTGGGTGGCGCACTGGAACGAGATGATTTCCAACACCTACAAGATCGGCCGTCCGCGTCAGCTCTATACCGGCCAGACGGAGCGGGAATTCGTGCCCCTGAAGGAACGGAAGTAGCCGCCCATGAGCACGGAGGTCGCCTTCATCGGCCTGGGCGTCATGGGCTATCCGATGGCCGGCCATCTGCAGCGCGCCGGCCACCGGGTCACCGTTTTCAATCGCACCCCGGAGAAGGCCGAACGCTGGGTGCGCGAGCATGGCGGCGAGCGTGCCGACAGCCCGGCGCAGGCGGCACGCAACGCGCGGATCGTTTTCACCTGTGTCGGCAATGACGACGACCTGCGCCAAGTGGTCCTCGGCGAGCAGGGAGCGCTGTCCGGCATGAACCCCGGCGCCGTACTGGTCGACCACACCACCACCTCGGCGGAAGTGGCCCGGGAAGTGGCCGGGGCCCTGGCCGAGCAGGAATGCACCTTCATGGATGCCCCGGTCTCCGGCGGCCAGCAGGGCGCGGAGAACGGTCAGTTGACCATCATGTGCGGTGCCGGCGAGGAGACCTTCGAACAGCTCCACCCGGTGCTCGACACCTATGGCAAGGCGGTCACCCGCATCGGCGATGTCAGCTCCGGCCAGCTTGCCAAGATGGTCAACCAGATCTGCGTCGCCGGGGTGCTCGAGGGCCTGGCCGAAGGCATGGCCTTCGCCGAGAACGCGGGCCTGGATGTACAGAAGGTCATCGACGTGATCCGCCAGGGTGCAGCCGGCTCCTGGCAAATGGAAAACCGTCACCGGACCATGCTGGCCGACGAATACGAACACGGATTCGCCGTGGACTGGATGCGCAAGGACCTGGACATCTGTCTGCGCGAGGCTCGCAACAACGGCAGCGAACTGCCCCTGACCGCCGAGGTCAATCAGTTCTACCGCGAAGTCCAGGAAATGGGCGGCGGACGCTGGGACACCTCCAGCCTTTTCAGACGACTGCGCGCCCGCCGCAAGCTCCACTGAGAGCTCCTTGCGGGGGTGTCGCAAGGACAATTCAGGGCATGGCCTTGCTGGAAAGTCCCCTCTCCCCTGGTGAGGGTGTCGCAAAAGGGGATTATGCCTCCTGTAGGAGCGCTGCTTGCAGCGCGAAAACCCCGGAATCCGGCACGGTGCCGATTCTTCGCGCTGCGAGCAGCGCTCCTACAAGGGCTTTTACGACACCCTCATCAAGGGAGAGGGGAGAAAACAGGCACGCCTTCGAGGCGCCGCAGTCGGCGATCGGTTCGCAGGGCCTGTCTACTCGGTCCCCTCTCTCCTTGTGGGAGAGGGACAGGGAGAG
>SLJS01000122.1 GCA_007135015.1 Alcanivorax sp.
CCCATTGATCGACCTACTTCGCCAACGAAACCCTTTTGCGACACCCTCCTGGTGAGGGGCTTTTCCAGCAGCCTCGCACCCGTCACTCCGGCTCCGTGGCGGGCAGTTCCGCCTCCAGCCCCAGCACCGCTCCGGGCAGACGCCAGACATGCACGGTGCCGCCATGGCGCTCGAAGGTCAGCGCGGCCAGACAGAGCTGCTGTGCGGCGGCACCGGCCGGCTGCTCGCCGCCGGGGCTGCCCTGCAGTAACTCCCGGAACCAGGGCTCCCGATGGCCGGCATCAGGAACACGAATGCCGCAGGCCACGCGGGAGCGGCTTGCCCCGAGCGAGACTTCCAGTCGACTGCCCGGCTGTGCCGAGGAAATGGCCGCCGAAAGCAGCGCCCACAGGCTCTGTTGCAACAGGGCCTCGTCTCCCCGTACCCAGGCCGCCTGGTCCGGGTCATGGTCGAAGCGGAGCGAGACTTCGCGGTCATCGGCGAGCACCCGGCCCTGCTCCAGCGCCTCGTCCAGCACGGCAAGCATATCCACGGGGCCGAGCCGCCCCGGGTCCAGCAGTTCGGCCCGCACCAGGTGGAGAAACCGTTCCGCGCTTTCCACCCCCTTGCGGGCCTGGGCACTCACGTCCCTGGCCCACTGATCAGGCGAGCGTTCCTGGCTGTCACCCCGCTCACAGAGAGAAAGGATGGACACCAGCGGCGAGCGCAGATCATGGGACAGTGGCGCCAGCAGGGAGCTCGGGTCCCGTCGCGTGCCGCGCCAGTGTTCCAGTTCGGTGAACGTAACTACCAGCAGTTCTTCGCCGGAGTCGGCCATCTCCCGGCAGGTGATCTCCAGCACCATTTCCCTCTTGCCCCGGAAGCAGCGCCGGAGCACATCAGCGCCACCCAGTGCCTGATGGACCAGGTCCGACCAGTCTTCCTCCTCGCCCCCCGCCAGATACAGATCCGCGCCCAGCTCCAGCAGGTGCGGCATGGCGCAATCCTCCGCCGGCAGCGCCAGCCACTGTTTCGCTCGGCCGTTGGCGTGAAGCAGGGTTCCGCAGAGATCGCAGGTCACCACCGCCTGGGGCATGGCCTCCAGCGTGGTCTGGAGCATCACGGCCAGGGCACGGCGCTGCCGGCGTCGCTCTTCGACATCGGCCATCCAGGCGACCATGACCTCGGTGGGCATGCGCGCCTGGGCCTCCTCGGCATGGCAGCGCCGCACCATGCGGCGGACCCGCTCCTCGAGCACCGCAGGCGGGTCGGTCTGTTGCCATACCAGCGAAAGCTCGTACCAGTGACCGCCATGATGGAAGCTGTAGTGGCGGGCCCTCGCGCCCTGCCAGGTATATTCCGGAAGCTCCATCTCGCTGGCGAGGGCCCAACGGTCGGCAGGACGCACCAGCCGCCATCCGTCCAGCGGGAGGGTGCCGCGCAGCATCCGCACCAGCGCCTCGGGCTCCGCGGCCTCGGCCACGCGCCTCGCCTGGGCGCCGGGCGCCGGCGCCCGCGCCATGGCCGCGCGCAGATGGGCGGACGACCAGGCCAGCCGCCGCCAGTTCCATAGCGGCAGCGCCACCAGTGCGCTGACCAGGGCCGCACCCGGAGGGAACCAGAACCGGGGACCCTGCAGCAACGTCAGGGCAAGGACCAGTATCAGCCCCAGCGTGCCCAGCGTCAGGGGCAGGGCCCATCGCGGCTGCAGCCAGGGCAGCACCGCGGCCAGTGCCAGCGCAAGCGCCAGGGTCAGGGCCCAGACCGCCGGCGTTCCCAGCGGACGCACCAGCAGACCGTCACGCAGGGCGGCGAAAACGGCCGCGTGCGCTTCCATGCTTGCGAGGGTGTCCGGCCGTCCGTCGCGCATCACCCGCCAGCCGCGGGCGAAAGGGTCCGGATTCCCTGCAAAGACGATCCGGTTGCGCAGCATATCCTCATCCACATTGCCCGCCAGGAGCTCGTCGGCAGAAACACGGTGGGGCAGGATCCCGGAGCCGAAAGGCACCATGTAGTAATCCCGCCCTGTGCCGGCAGTCGCGCCAGCGTCTTCCGCGAAGGCAGACCCGGCGAGCCTTTCCGGATGAAACTCCTCAAGCAGCAGAACGGACAGATGCCGCCAGCTTGCCCCGCCAAGCCTCGCATGAACGGAAAAGCCCCGTGCAAAGCCGTCGCCGTCGACCTCCAGTTGCCCGTGCCCCACGGCCCGGGCAGCCCCGGCCAGCGGAACCGGCGGCATGGCCTCCTCCAGGCGGAAACCTTCCCGCCCGGGATAGACGGGCAGATAGACCCGGCCCCACTCTTCCATGACCCGGGCCAGCTCCGCCTGCCCGGGCGTCACCGAATCCCCGGACCAAGGCAGATCCAGCACCAGCGCCCGCGCGCCCGCATCGCGCATCGCGTCGACCAGGCGCGCCGCCTGCTGTGCCCCCTCTCCGTTTTCCGCGGCGGATACCTCCCGGTTGACCGGCAATTCCACCAGCAACAGATCGGTGGTCCGGGCCTCGGGAAGAACACTCTGCACCAGACTCTGCAGGGAACGGTCCAGCGCCTGCGTTGCGCCCGTGTGGACCAGCACGGACGCTAGCAGCGCCACGCTCAGCAGTACCGCCATGTACTCGAACCGATGACGCTGCGCAATGGTGGCCTTCTGTCGGTTCACGATGCGGATGAAGTCTGTGCGACGGCCTCAAGCCGATAGCCGTGCTGATAGATGGTACGGATGCGGTAGCCGTGCTCCGGGCGGATATTGAGACTGCGGCGAATGCGGCTGATATGCACATCCACGGTGCGGGACTCAATGGAAGAGAGAATGCCCCAGACCTTTTCCAGCAAGTGCGCCCGGGACAACAGCCTGCCCTCGTTGAGGAACAGGTAGCTGGCCAGCTCGAAGTCCTTGTCGGTAAGCCGCACCGGGTCCCCGTTGACCCGGATCTCGCGCCGCTCGCGGTCGATTTCCCAGGGACCCACCTGCTGGCGCGACGGCGTCTCGTCGCGGACCGTCCCGGACCGCCGGCCCAGGGCATTGATCCGGGCAAGCAGCTCGGCTCGGCGCACCGGCTTGACCATGTAGTCGTCGGCGCCCTTGTTCAGGGCCCCCACGATGGAATCCTCGTCATCGCGCTGGGTGGCAAAGAGCACCGGGGTGCGGTGGCCCGCATCCCGCAATTTCTCCAGTACCGCAAAACCGCTCATGTCCGGCACTTCCCAGTCCAGCACCAGCAGGTCGAAGGAATCCCGGCGCAGCAGCGACATGAACTCATTGCCGCGGGTGCAGTGCACGCAGGAGTGACCGGCTTCCTCCAGCCATTCACAGACCTGCTCCGCCTGTGCTACTTCGTCTTCCAGATAGGCGACTCTCACCTTCTGCTGCGCTCCCCTGTGGACCGTCCCGTCAGGACCGGGCGGTGATTCTTGTTGTATACCCCATAGTGGGCATATTACATTCATATTACATTCTCGGGCCAACCTGAAAAGCCGCCGGCCGATAACAGGGCTCTCAGCCCGATATCATTGCAATGAACCCGCCCGTAAACAGCCGGGCTGGCTGCCCGCGTGCGCCCCTGTCTGTCTGCGGGCCTTCGCCATGGACGCCCCGAATGTAAGCCGGTATGATTGCGCCCCCTGTTTCGCCGGGCTTCGGCCCCGGCGAACGCCGCGAGGATGCAGCCGAGCGGCCGGACCCGGAGCGAAGCGAAGGGGAGCGTCGGCAACGCGAAGCGTTGCTAAGGCCGTCCGCAGGTACCGGACTTGCTAACGGCAGTGAAAAGTTATCCGCCCGTAGCTCAGCTGGATAGAGCGTCGGCCTCCGGAGCCGAAGGTCAGAGGTTCGAATCCTCTCGGGCG
>SLJS01000360.1 GCA_007135015.1 Alcanivorax sp.
AAGGGGCAAGGGGCAAGGAACAGTGTGCTGTTTACAGACTCCTGAGGGCCAATGGCACCGGACGCACCCACCGCTGATTTTTTACCCGCCAGGCCTTACTACGAACCTTGCTCCTTGCTCCTTGTCCCTTGAACCTTGCCCCTTGTCCCTCAACCCAACAAATCAAACGTCAGCAGTCTCAGCCAGGTGCGCTCGCCCTCGGGCCACCACTCCAGCGCCACCCGGTCGTCGCCGCCGAGGAATTCGCTGTCCGGCCAGTTGTGGGCGAGTACGCGGCGGCTTTTCGCGGCCAGTTCCGGCCTGCCCAGCTCCCGGTAGGAGCGGCTCATGATGGCCAGCGCCTCGGGTACCGAGGGTGTTCTCTGGAAGTGCTCCACCACATGCTGCGCCCGGTTGGCCGCGGCGATATAGGCACCTCGCCGGGCGTAGAAACGTGCGGCGTGGAGCTCGTGCCGGGCCAGCTGGTTGCGGATATGGATCATCCGGGAGCGCGCATCCGGAGCGTATTCGCTGCCCGGGTACTGTTCGACGAGTTCCTGGAAATCACGGAAGGCATCCCGCCAGGATGAGAGATCCCGGGCGGCGCGGTCGGTGCGCACAAGCCGCTCGAGCATTCCCCGATTCATGTTGTAGCGGGCCAGCCCGCGCAGGTAGAGCGCGTAGTCGCGGTGTGTGCTCGCCGGGTAATTGCGCAGGAAGCGGCCCGCCGAGGC
This sequence comes from Alcanivorax sp., assembly GCA_007135015.1. Classification (GTDB taxonomy): domain Bacteria; phylum Pseudomonadota; class Gammaproteobacteria; order Pseudomonadales; family Alcanivoracaceae; genus SLJS01. The sequence goes on from SLJS01000360.1 coordinate 714, forward strand.
CACCGCCGCGGGGTAGTCCAGGGCCCGGTAGTGGACATAGATGCGATCCAGGTGTGCCTGCTCGGCGAACTCTCCGTAGGGGTAACGGGCTTCCAGCTCACGCAGTTCCTCCAGCGCGTTGATGAAGTTGTTGCGCTCGATCTGCTCGTGAACCTGGGCGTACTGTTCGGCCTCCGTGCGCTCCGGGCCGTCGACGGCCTGGCGGGCACAGCCGGCCAGCATGGCAAGAATCAGTACGAGCGTGACGGAAGTGCGCATCAGGAACCGTTATCAGCGTTACAATGGGCCGGACATTTAACCAGTATTGAATCCATGGGACCACATCCGGAAGAAAAGATTCAGCTCAGCGCCAGCATTACGCCGGAGCTGGCGGGCCGGCGTCTGGACCAGGCGGCGGCCGCCCTGTTCGACGGGTATTCCCGGGCGCGGCTGCAGGCCTGGATAAAAAGCGGTGCGCTGACCGTGGACGGCCGCACGGCCCGGCCCCGGGACCGGGTGGAGGGCAATGAGCAGCTGCTTCTGCTCGCCGAGCCCGAGCAGGAGGTCTTCTCCCGGCCCCAGGCGCTGGATCTGGACCTGGTGCATTGCGACGAGCACATTCTGGTGCTCAACAAGCCCGCGGGGCTGGTGGTGCACCCGGCCGCGGGGCACGCCGACGGCACCCTGCTCAACGGATTGCTGGCCCTGGACGAGCGCCAGGCCGGGCTCCCCCGGGCTGGCATCGTGCACCGGCTGGACCGCGATACCACGGGACTGATGGTGGTGGCGCGCTCGCTGCAGGCCCATTCAGGGCTGGTGGAGCAGCTTCAGGACAAGAGCCTGTATCGCGAATACCGCGCGGTGGTGGCCGGCGTCATGACCGGCGGAGGGAAAGTGGAGGCTCCGGTGGGGCGCCATCCCGTGGACCGCAAGCGCATGGCCGTAACCGAACGGGGCAAGCCGGCGGTGACCCATTACCGGTTGCTGGAGCGTTTCCGCGGGCACAGCTATCTGCGTGTACAGCTCGAGACTGGCCGGACCCACCAGATCCGGGTGCACATGGCCCATCTGCGTTATCCACTGGTGGGTGACAGGGTGTATGGCGGGCGTCCGCGCTTTCCCGCCGGAGCCGGTGAGGCACTGCGCGAGACATTGCGGACCTTCCGGCGCCAGGCCCTCCACGCCGCCGTGCTGGGGCTGGTCCATCCGGTCAGCGGCGAGGAACTGCGTTTCGAGGTACCCCTGCCGGCGGACATGGAGTCGCTGCTGGAATGCCTGCGTCAGGACCGGGAGGTTTCGTGACGCTGCCGGAGCCGGAGCAGTGGCTGTGGCCGGAATGGCACCCCCATCCGCGTGTGCGGGTGGTTGTGACCACCCGTCTCGGTGAACACTCACCTGCTCCCTGGCGGGGATTCAACCTGGGAGCCGCCTGCGGCGACGACCCGGCGCGGGTGGATCGCGCGCGCCAGCATGTGCACCGTGCGCTGGGTACCGCCCACCCCCCGGTGTGGCTGGACCAGGTGCATGGCACCCGGGTGATTCGTGCCGGAACCGGTGATCGGTGCGCTGACGGGGTCTGGACCGGGGAACCCGGCTGGCCCTGCGCGGTGCTGACCGCGGACTGTCTGCCGGTGCTGATGGCGCGGACCGATGCAAGCGCAGTGGGCGCCTTTCACGCCGGCTGGCGGGGCCTTCAGGATGGGATCCTGGAAGCGGGTGTGGCGCAACTGGCGCCCCGGGGCGAACCCCTGGCGGCCTGGCTGGGGCCGGCCATCGGCCAGAGTGCCTATCAGGTGGGCGATGAGGTGCGCGAGGCCTTTGTCCGGGACGACCCGGGGGCGGAGGAGGCCTTTCACCCGGACACCCCCGGGCACTGGCGCATGAGTCTGGTCCATCTGGCGCACCGGCGCCTGAGCCGCGCCGGGGTTACCGAAATCGCCGGCGGTGAGTGCTGTACCGCCATGGACTCGCACCTTTTCTACTCCCATCGCATGGAAGGCCGTACCGGACGTTTTGCCTCGATCATCTGGCTCGAATGAGCGTGGCAACGCCCGCCTGGCCCGGATATTGCTCCAAATACCATGTACTTCGCGCCGCGGATGGTCGTCGTCAGGCGTGCTCGTGACTGAAGCCGTAGCAGGAATTACGGCCGACCGGGCATGTGCGTCTGATGGCGGCCAGACCAGGCGAAGTGCATGAGCAAGCGTAGACTCCAACAGCATGAGCCTCGCGCAAAGATCGCAAAGCACACCAGGGCAGGCTGCTGCCTCGGGCCCTGGAGGCTCCTGCCTCTTTGCGCACTTGGCGCCCTTGGCGCGATGCATCAGGGCTTTTATTCCTCGCGCAAAGATCGCCAAGTGCGCCAAGGGGTGCTCCACGGAGGGCGGGCCAGGCGAAGTGCATACGAAAGCGTAGCAGTAGAAATTCCTCACCTTCCCTGAATCTTGTTGAGCGCCCTTATGGCGCGCTCTGCGACAAGTTCTGGCGTGATTTGGTGAAAGATCCGGACTATCTCTGATCCGGATCAATCCCGACTGCCTTGAATCCTGCCTCAATGCCCCGATTAACCTCTGTAGTGCAGACGTGATTCGAGGAACATTATGCAGATGGACAAATTTACCGCTCGCCTGCAGGGGGCGCTGGGCGAAGCCCAGTCCCTGGCGGTGGGGCAAAGCACACCGGCGATCGAACCGGTGCATCTGATGCTGGCCTTGCTGCAGCAACAGGGCGGCAGTGCCCGGCCCCTGCTGCAGCAGGCCGGTGTGAATGTGGAGGACCTGCGCACGGCGCTGGAAATGGCCCTGGAGAACCTGCCGAAGATGCAGGACTTCAGTGGCGAGGTGCAGCTCTCGCGGGGACTGGCCAGCCTATTGAATCTGGCCGACCGCGAGGCACAGCAGCGTGGTGATCAGTACATTTCCACCGAGGCGGTGCTGCTGGCCGCCTGTGACGACTCAGGGGAACTGGGCAAGCTTGTGAAACGGGCCGGTGCCGCAAAATCGGTGCTGGCACAGAAGATCGACGAGGTACGCGGGGGCGAGAGCGTGGACGATCCGAACGCCGAGGAAAAGCGCGAGGCACTGGAAAAATACACGGTGGATCTGACCCAAAGGGCCGAGGAAGGCAAGCTGG
>SLJS01000331.1 GCA_007135015.1 Alcanivorax sp.
GCCCTGCTGCGCGGACACCTTGCCCCGGAAGACCCAGTAGGTCCAGGCGGTATAGCCCAGCACGATGGGAATTACGAACAGAAAGCCGATCAGCAGGAACAACTGCGAGCCCGGATCCGAAGCCGCTTCATGGAAGGTGTGCTCCGGCGGAATCGCATAGGGCCATTTGCTGACCATCATGCCCGAAAGAAACATGATGAAGATGCCCATGGTGGCCAGAAAGGGCATGACTTCCCGGCGCTTCTGCAGGCTTTGCAGAAGCAGCCAGGCAATGGCCACGGTCAGTGCCGGGAACACCCAGAGCACATGGGCATTGTCGAGCCAGCGCTCGAAGACCCGTTGCGAAGCCAGCGGCGTCCACAGACTGACCAGCACAAAGAAGAACATCATGGCCCCGAGCAGCCAGGGCGCAATACGGTAGGCCCAGGCCTGCACATGGCCCTCGGTCTTCATGATGGTCCAGGTCGCGCCCAGCAGCGCATAACCGGTGACCACGCCAAGGCCGGTCATCACCGTAAAGGGCGTGAGCCAGTCGAAGGGCCCGCCCACGTAATGAAAGCCGTCGGTCTCGATGCCCTGGATGTAGGTGCCCACCACGGCCCCCTGGGCAAAGGCCGCCACCGTGGAGCCGATATTGAACGCATGGTTCCACAACCAGCGCGATTGCCCCGCCTTGAAGCGGAACTCGAAGGCCACCCCCCGGAAGATCAGCCCGGCAAGCATCAGGAAAACACCAAGGTAGAGCGCCGGCAGCAGCACCGAGTACAGAAGCGGAAAGGCCGCCAGCAGCCCGGCGCCGCCGAGAATCAGCCAGGTCTCGTTGCCGTCCCAGACCGGCGCCACCGAGTTCATCATGTCGTCACGGGCCTGCTCGTCCGGAGCGAAGGGATAGAGAATGCCCACGCCCAGATCGAAGCCGTCCATCAGCACGTACATGAGCACGCCGAAGGAGATCAGCGCCACCCAGATGAGAGTCAGATCAATCAGTTCCATGGCTCAGCTCCTCCCCTGCGTGCCCGGGAACGCGGACGCATCAAAGGGCGTGTCCACTGCGGAGAACGGCCGCTTCGGCGTGCCTTCGGCCTGGATCTGCGAACGAACCGCCTCGGGCCCCGCCTGCACAATGCGTGTCAGGTAATAGAGACCGGCCACGAAGATAGCGGCATACACCAGCACATAGCCGATCAACGTGGCCAGCACCATGCCGCCGGTGAGCGACGGCGTGATGCCCTCTTCCAGGGTCATCATCCCGTAGACCAGCCAGGGCTGGCGGCCCACCTCGGTGACAAACCAGCCGGCCAGCACTGCTATAAAGGGTGCGGGGATCATCCAGTAGCAAAGCCGCAGGAACCGGGGCGAGTCGAACAGCTTGCCGCGAAGCCCCTGCACCGCCCCGGTAAGCGCCACTGCGATCATGATCAGCCCGATGCCCACCATGACGCGGAAACTCCAGAACACCGTGGCCATGTGCGGGCGCTCCTCCGGCGCCCATTCCTTCAGGCCGGGCACCTCGCCATCCATTTCATGGGTGAGGATCAGGCTGGCCAGATTGGGGATGCCGACCTCCAGGCGATTGCGCTCGGCCTGCTGGTCGGGCAGGGCGAACAGCAGCAGCGGCGCGCCCTTTTTCGTTTCCCAGGCCCCTTCCATGGCCGCCACCTTGGCAGGTTGATGCTCGAAGCTGTCCAGCCCGTGCATGTCGCCAACAAAAAGCTGTGTGGGTGCGAGCACGGCAAGCAGCGCAATGGTCATGCCCAATGCCCGGCGGCTGCTCTGCACCGCGCGGTTGTTGAGCAGATACCAGGCGGAGACACCCAGCACCACAAAGCCGCCGGTGAGAAAGGCCGCAATGGCGAAGTGCGCAAAGCGCCAGCCCAGCGAAGGATTGAAGATCGCCTCGCCCCAGGAAGTCAGGTGGAAGATGCCTTCACGCAGCTCCACGCCGGCGGGCGTCTGCATCCAGCTGTTGGCCGAGAGAATCCAGAACGAGGAGATGAAGGTGCCCAGCGCCACCATGATCGCCGAGAACAGATGCATTCCGGTGGGCACACGATCCCGGCCGAAGAGCAGAATGCCGAGAAATACCGCTTCCAGGAAAAAGGCGGTAATCACCTCATAGCTGAGCACCGGCCCCATGAAGTTCGCCGAAGCATAGGAAAACGCACTCCAGTTGGTGCCGAACTGGAACGCCATGACAATGCCCGAGACCACCCCCATGCCGAAGACTACTGCGAAGATCTTCGTCCAGAAGCGGGAAAGCTCCTCGTAGACCGGATTGCCGGTGCGGAACAGCAGTGCTTCAAGAAAGGCGATGAAAGAGGCCAGGCCGATGGTGAAGACGGGAAAGATGGCGTGGAAGGACACCACAAAGGCGAACTGGATGCGTGAAAGTAATACCGGATCGAGTTCCATTGGCATTCACCCGGACTGTTACAGGGACTGCGGCGCATGGCCGGCGAAGCTGCAGGTTTCGCCGCCAGGCACGGTGCGCATTGTCCGCCACAATGCACCCGATACCAATAGGCATAACCAATGGCTGCCACACGCCGGGCCAATTCTATCCGCAAGACGCGACTCCGGTGTGACGCAGGTCAATCCATGAGGCGGTTGCCGCCCTCGTGCCCGTCTCGGCCTCGCCCAAGGGGGTGGCGCGAAAGGTTTGTGGGAGCGCACCTTGGGGCGCGAAGAACCTGGCACGGTGCCGAAATCCGGGACCTTCGCGGCCCAAGGTCCGCTCCCACAGGGGCCAGAAGACCCTGGAAGACCCTTTTGCGACACCCTCATCAAGGCAGAGGGAAGCGTATCGCACCCCCTTGCGCCGCGCCTGGTTTGCTATCGGAAAACTTCAAACCGAACACTGATCACTCACTGCGAAGAGGTAAGCCACTCCGAGGGAGTGAGTACCTGCGATTTGGCGGGCGGGTGCGCCAGCAGCAGCTTGTCGCCGGTGATCAGGCCGGCTTCCGGTCTTGCAGCGAGCAGTTGCCACAAGTGATTGTCACCCGGGTCGGGCGCGGTTTCCTGCCGGGGGCTGATGTCGGCGACTGCGGCATGGGTGGCCAGAGCCTCGAGGATGCAGTCCACGTCTTGCGGCGACAGATCGTGGCGTTTGCGGATTGCCTTGCGCAACAGCACCGTGCGGTATTCGCTCAGCAGTTCCACGCTCAGCAGGAAGCGCATGCGCCCCGCCAGCATTGCATCCAGAATCTGCGCCGGGGGGCCGTCGACGCTCAACAGGCCTGCGACGACGATATTGGTGTCTACCACCCAGAGGTCGGGCTTCACCGCCGGCGTGCCTCGCGCGTTTCGCCAATGGCCAGACTTTCCGCCGCCTCAGTGTCCATGGCCGCGTGTGCCCTGGCTGCGGCAACCAGTTCGGCGGCGTCACGTTCAGGCTTGATGCCGTAGCTTTCGACACTTTCCTGCACCAGTTGGCCGATGGTGGTGCCGCGTTTCGCTGCCGCGGCCTTGAGCGCCCTGTGCAATTCCGGGGGCAGGGTGATGGTCAGTCGACTCATTGTCAGCACCATTCATATTGATGTAAAAGCATAAAAACATATTGATGTTTTCGGGGCAAGGGCGCCTCCCTACCCCTTCGCGGCCTTGCTGGAGAGTCCCCTCTCCCCGTCGTGGGAGAGGGACAGGGAGAGGGGGACCGAATTACGGGAAAGCATTGAGTAGTGCGGCTACCGTAGCCTTCCCCCTCTCCCCAACCCCTCTCCCACCAGGAGGGTGTCGCAAAAGCCCTTGCTCACTGTCGCGGCGCTCGCGACTGGAAGCCTCCCCCCGCGAGGGGAGGGCGGAGGCGGAAAC
>SLJS01000324.1 GCA_007135015.1 Alcanivorax sp.
CCCCTTACTGACTGCCCCCGCGCCGCCAGGCGCCCTTTCATTCTTCGAGCAGCCGTCGAGCCTTGTCGACAAGCAGCGCTTCCTCGGCGCTGGCTGGTTCCATGTCCGCGGCGGTTTCGAGCAGTTCCCGGGCACTGTCGTCATTCTCTCCGTATACGAGGCGCCGGGCCCGCGCGTACTCCACATGGACAGTGGGAAAATCCGCAGCCTGCTCCATGGCCTGTTCAAAATACTGCTCCATGCGCGATGCCGTGGCGCCGAACGCCGTGCGCGCGAGAAAGGAGCCGGCCTTGTCGATAATGCCTGCGTGGATCCCGGCAAGCAGGCTGGCCGCGTAGCTGTTCTCCGGGTCGTCCTCAAGCAGCTCTTCCAGGCGCGCCTTGACTTCGCGGGTGTAGCCGGAACGCAGGGCCTCGGTGCGCGACTGGGTCTCCATGATGCGCGATTTCGCGTAGGCGTTGCCGAAATTCAGGAAAACATGATCCGGCGCATGGGGCAGCAGTTCCCCGGTATTGGCGATCACCTCCTCGAGCAGTTCCCGGCGCCGATCGGCCTCCGGTTCCAGGTGGACGGCGTAGAGGGCCTGCGCATAGAGGCCGGGGAAGTAGCCCGCCGGGCCGAGGCTGAGCCCGAGATCCCGGGCGGCGCGGAAGTCCCCCTCGAAAAGCAGGCGCCAGGCCTGCTGGACCTTGTCGGCATACAGTCCCACCCGCTCGTCCAGCGGTGCCTCGGCGAAGGGCGCAAAGCCGGGGTCCTTTTCCGCCCGCTTTCGCAGCAGGGCCTCGGTGTGCTCGAACAGCTCCGGATAGCGTTCCGCCTCCTCGAGCAATGCCTCTTCGTCGGGAAAAGGCCCGCGCATGCCGGCGGTCAGTGCCGGCCAGTGTTCGTGGAGCCTTTCGCCGGAAAAGTCGAAGCGCGGCAGCGTTTCGGGGTACTCGCGCCAGGCTTGGTCAGCATGGACTGGCGAAGCTCCGGGGATTGTCGCCGTGAAGGTGAGCAGGCAGAGCAATGCAATCTGGAAGGCATTCATGAAGGATTGACGCCTCGAAACAAATCGGAGCGCTACTGTAGCAGAGTCCAATCGGCTTACTTCTTTTCCCTGGAGACGCGCGGCGGCGCCTCCGGGGCCAGAGGCATCAAGGGGCGGTTGCCCGGTGCGGGCACAGGCCTGCCCCGAGCGAGGCGGTTGCAGTTACTGACCGGCGTTGTCACGCCCGGCGCCCTGTTCCCGGCCGGCAGTATTGGCGTCGAAATGGCGGAACGCTTCCTCGACGTGCTCGCGAAGCTCCTTCTCCTGCCAGGGCTTGGTGAGAAAACGATAGATCGAGCCCCGGTTGATGGCATTGGTGACCGTGGCCAGCTCGGTGTAGCCACTGAGGATGATACGCACGATATCCGGGTAGATGTCCTTGACGCGCCTGAGCAGCTCAATGCCGGTCATCTCCGGCATGCGCTGGTCGGATATGATTACGTGCACCTCCTCCCGCGCCAGCAAATCCAGGGCTTCATCGCCGGATGTCGCCTGCAGTATCCGATACTCCGTGGAGCGCAGGGTTCGTGCCAGCGCGCGCAGGATGTTGCGCTCGTCATCGACGAGCAACAGGGTACGCTTCCCTTCCGTCGCAGCCGATTCGCCGGCCTGCCCCCGCTGCACGTCATGGAGATGGTTCTCCAGATCACGACATGTCAGGGGCTTGTTGAAGTAGAAGCCCTGGAGCACGTCGCAGCGGTTGCGTTGCAGGAAAGAGGCCTGGGATTCGGTCTCCACGCCTTCGGCGACCACCGACATGTCCAGGTTGTGCGCCATGGCGATGATGGCGCGCACAATGCCGGCATCGCTGCTCTGGCGCGTGACCTCATGAATGAAGGTCTTGTCGATCTTGAGGGTCCGCACCGGCTCCATTTTCAGATAGCCGAGATTGGAGTAGCCGGTCCCGAAATCATCGATGGCAATGCGGACTCCCTGCTCCTTGAGGCTGCCGAGCTGGGCGCGTGCCCGGGACATGGTGTCCATGACCATGGACTCGGTGACCTCCAGCTCCAGTCTGTCCGCCGCCAGGCCGGTTTCTTCCAGGGCCTCCATGACCTCGTTGAAAAAGCTCTCGCGAACGAGTTGCGTCTGCGAAATATTCACGGCGACGGGGACGTCGAGCAGGCGCCGCTCGATCAGTGAGTGGTTGTAGCGGCAGGCCTCGCGCAGGGCAAAGGCCCCCAGCTCGATGATCAGCCCGGTTTCCTCCGCCACCGGGATGAAGACATCCGGGCCCAGAAGTCCAAGCTCGGGGTGATTCCAGCGAAGGAGCGCCTCCAGCCCGCAGATGCTTCGTGTGCGGGCGTTGACCTGGGGCTGGAAATGGAGCTCCATTTCCGCCCTTTCCAGGGCGTTGCACAGATCCAGTCGCAGCGCCGCCCTGTCCCGGCTCCTGCGGTCCAGCTCCTCCTCGAAGACGAAGTAGCTGTTGCGTACGGAATCCTTGGCATGACTCTGGGCCAGCGCGGCCTGCTGCAGCAGCAGGCTGGCGCGGTCGGCGGGTCTGTCGAGTGCGCTGACGCCGATGCTGGCGGTCAGGAAGGTGCGGTGTCCCGGCCTGGGGGTATAGGGCGTGTCGAAAAGCTTCAGGATGCGGTCAATGTACCCGAACACCTGGCTCGCCTCTTCCAGGGCCGGGAGAAACACCCCGAACTCGTCTCCGCCAATGCGCGCGATGATGGCGTCGCCCTGAAAGATGCTGTCCAGCTGACTGGAGAACTCCCAGAGCACCCGGTCGCCGGCGGCGTGGCCCATGATATGGTTGATCGCACCCAGGTGGTCGATATCGAGCAGCAGCAGCACGGGAAGGCTGCCCGGTGGCAGGCCCCGGGAGAGGAAGTAGTCGATTTCGCGCTCCAGCGCGGGGCGGTTGAGCAGTCCTGTCAGGCCGTCGTGAAAGGGCAGAGCGTCGCCGGTCCGCTCGGCGCGCTGCTTGTGATCCACGGGGTCAAGGGTCGCCACCATATGGCCCCCTGCCTGCTCTGAGCCATGCGCCGGCGACAGCGTGAAGTCGGCCCAGAAGGGCGTGCCGTCCCGGCTATAGGCCAGGAGCATCTCCCTGTGGCTGCGGCCGCAACGGGCGGCATCATCAAGCCGCTCAATGGTGGAGCGGATGGTGCGGGGCCCACAGAACACGGCGAAGTCCCTTCCGAGAAGCTCTTCGCGGCTGTGTCCCGTGCGCTCCGCCAGCGTGCGGTTCGCGAAGACAATCCGGATACCCGAATCGCCGCATTCGGCGATCAGAACGCCGGAGGCGCTCGCATCCAGGGCGCTCGACAGCAGTGTCTCCGGCAGACTGCCGCCGGTGGACCTTTTCCGGGATCTGTCGTCGTCAAGATGCAGCAGCATGCAGTGTTCTCCAGAAGCCTGGCGGTGCGGCGGGCTCGGGAGCGGCCTCCGCATTTTCATCCATCTCGCCCATCCTGCATGGTAGTACAGCCTTGTGGCATCACGCGCAAAGGTTTGTAAAGGTCCGTCGCCGGGTTCGCGGTGCTGGTATACGCTGGAAGGCGTGGCAGCTGCGCAGCGAAGCGGCTGAGCGACAGGCTGGAGATCGACAATGGAAAAGGTCCTTCTGGTTGACGACGAACCGGGTGTGCTGGCTGCACTGGCTCGGGAGCTGCGTACTGGGCCCTGGGAGATCATCACCTGCGAGTCCCCCGCGCAGGCGCTCCACGAGATCGACCGGCAGCCGCTGGCGCTGGTGCTCGCCGACTATCGGATGCCCGGGATCAACGGTGTGGAACTGCTGGAGTATTGCCGGCTGCGCCGCCCGGCGACGATGCGGATCATAATGTCCGGATATTCCGAGCGGGATATCCTGCTGGAGGCGATCAATCGCGCCAGCGTCTTTCGTTACCTTTGCAAGCCGTGGAACAGCGAAGAGCTCCTCGATTCGGTAGTGCGGGCGGTGGATGCGTACCTGAGCCAGCGATCGGATCCGGCGCCCAGCGGCACCGCAGAAGCGGCGGCAAGCAAGCCCGCGGTCCCCTCGCAGGCTTCCAGCTCGGAGCTTCTGCGGCTCGCTCGTGATGAAAGCAACGCCATCCTGCTTTCGGATGGCTCGGACTGAAAAGACGCGGACCCGGAAGCAGTTCTGCGCACCGGTAATGCGACAAGGGCCTGGGCGGTCCCGAGATACAGGAGTGAAACCGGATGCAGTCCAGTGAGCAAAAAGCCCCCGAGCGGCGCCACGAGTCCGGGGCCGGAAGACGGGAAACCATGGATCTCGCGGTGCTCCGCGAGCATGTCGAGTCCCTCGAGATTCCCCTGGCCATTGCGGACCAAGAAGGCAAGCTGCTCGCGTGGAGCCGTTCCATGGCCGGGCTTTTCGGAGATGGCTCCGGAGACCCGGTGCAGGACCTGCCAGCGGGTCGGGCGCTGGGCCTGGACGTCAATCCGGCGGAGAAAATGCGCGAGGGTGTGCGCTTTTCCCTTGCGGTTCCCGCCAGGCTGACCAGTGGTGCTGAGCTTTCTACCGGAGGGCATCCGTGGCTGGAACTGATCTTTAGCCCGCTTTCCGCTTCCGGTGGTCAGCTCTGGGATATCCGGCTGCGCGGCACGCATCAGGTCTTCACCGACCGCCGCGATGTGCTGGAGTTTGTCGCTGCCCTGGTTCCGGAAAGCGACCTCTATGCTTCCGCTCTGCAGGAGCTCGATCACCGGGCCGCCAGGCTTGTGCAGTCCGAGCGGATGGCCGGGATCGGCCATCTGGCCGCCGGCGTGGCACATGAGATCAACAATCCGGTCGGCTATGTCTCATCGAACATGCAATCACTGCGTGATTATGTTGCCAGCATTCTGTTCGCACTCGATTCGCTGGAGCAGGTCAAACTCATGGCCGGAGAAGAGTCGGAAGTCGCCACCTACATCGATGACATGCGAAGGCGCGCCGATCTGGATTTCATTCGTACCGATCTGGTCAATCTGGTGGACGAGTCCATTGACGGGGTCGATCGGGTGCGCGAGATCGTACAGTCACTGAAGGATTTTTCCCATGGAGGTGGTGAAGAGGTTGTGGAGCACGACCTGCATGAAGGTGTCGAAAACACTCTTCGCGTTGCCTGGAATGAACTGAAATACAAGGCCGACGTGGTCCGCGAGTTCGGCGAACTGCCCAGGATCGAGTGCATTCCCAGCCAGATCAATCAGGTAGTGCTGAATCTTCTGGTCAATGCCGCACACGCGATCGACACCGAGGGTGTCATTACCCTGCGCACGGGTGTGGAGGGCGACCGGGTGTGGCTGGAAGTGGAAGACAACGGCAGCGGGATCGACGGTGAACAGGTGTCGCGGCTTTTCGAGCCGTTCTTCACCACCAAGCCCGCGGGAGAGGGCACCGGGCTGGGGCTGCCTCTTTCCTCGGCCATCGTGCAGCGGCACGGCGGCAATATCAGTGTGATATCACAAAAGGGAGAGGGATCCACATTCCGGGTCACCCTTCCCGTGCGAATGCAGCGGCAGACTGCCGTTGAAAAGGCTTGAAGCCGGCCTGCCCGCGTATCGGGCTGGCACTGCGTTACAGAGGGAGACTAGAATGAACAATACGGGGATCATGAGTCCCGACCTTCAGGGCCGGACAATGTCGCAAAACGAGACAGCGGAACGCATTCTCGTTGTGGATGACGAGATGAACATGTGCCTGGCGCTGGAGCGGCTGTACCGCCGCGCCGGCTACGAGGTGAAGTACGGGTGTGACAGTGAGACCCTGTACAAGATTGCCGCCTCCTGGCAGCCCCATCTGATCGTGCTGGACGTGCGCCTCGCTCGCGAGGACGGTCGCGAGGTCGCACGGAATTTCCGCACAATGTATGACATCCCCATCATGATGCTTACCGGAAAGGTGGAGGTGCAGGACCGCATCCGCGGGCTGGAGTCCGGCGCCGATGACTATGTCTGCAAGCCCTACGATCCGGGCGAGCTGGTTGCACGGACCCGGGCATTGCTGCGTCGCTATCATCACGATGGAAAAAGCGGTGGTGAAAGCGATGCCCCGGTCCGGATAGACAGGAATCGCCGGATGCTGGTCTGTCCCAATGGTTCCGAGATGCGCATCACCGAGATTCAGGCCAATATCATGACGGTACTGCTTGAACGCAAGGGTGAGGTGATCAGCCGCGAGGTCCTCTACGGGCTCGTGTTCAAGCGGCCCTGGGTGCCGGGCGACCGTTCCCTGGACGTGCATGTGAGCAACCTGCGCAAGGCACTGGCGAGCCTGAACTCGCCGGGTGTTGCCATCCAGTCGATCCGCAATATAGGCTATCAGCTGGTAATGGAATAAGGCATACGATGCTGCCCGGCAGCGGGGCGCGGGGGAGGCACACTCCCGATTCGTGACTCCCCGGTGGTCGTGGCACATGGCGTATGCTGTCCCCAGCGGAGTGAGCCTGGCTGATGGCGCCGCCCTTTGATCCCGACCGCATCCATGAGGCCTGGGAGCCCCTGGACTGGCGCTCGCCCCAGGAAATCTCCGGTGAGGCCCTGCGGTACGCGAACTATTACGGAATCCGTTTCGCGGACGAGTTTCCCCGTCTGGTGCACGGCTTCGGCTATTTCGAGGCCGCCGGCCACACCATAGCGGTGCATTCCTGGTTGCCGGAACGCCCCCGGGGTACCGTGCTGGTGGTACATGGTTATTTCGACCATGTGGGGTTGTACCGGCATGTAATCCGTCATCTGCTGGAACTGAATTACGCAGTACTGGCCTATGACCTGCCGGGTCACGGGTTGTCGTCCGGCCCCCGGGCGGTGATCGACGACTTCCTGATCTACCGGGATATTCTGCACTCCTGCCTCGAGAACAAGGCCAACGCCTTTCCCAAGCCCTGGCATGTGATCGCACAGAGTACCGGTGCCGCCATCGTGATGGATTACCTGGTCGAGGGAGCCACCCACAGCGAGGCCTCGCCGTTCGAAAGGGTAATTCTTCTTGCCCCCCTGGTCCGGCCCGCCGCCTGGCGCAAGATTCGCCTGACGCACTGGCTGGTGGCCCCTTTTCGTGAGTATCTGGACCGGAACTTCTCGATAAGCTCGAGTGATTCCGAGTTCCTGCACTTTCTCAGGAATCTGGACCCGCTGCAGTCGCGCAAGCTGTCGTCACGCTGGCTGGGTGCGCTGCAGAAATGGGTGCCCGCCTTCGAACGGGCCGCCGCCGTACGGATCAGCCCGATCATTATCCAGGGTGATCAGGACAGCACCGTGGACTGGAAGCATAATCTGAAGGTCATCAAGGAAAAATTTCACGAGCCGGAGGTCAACCTGATCGAAGGCGCCCGTCACCAGCTTGCCAACGAGGGCGAGCCCTATCGCAGCCGGATCAACGAAATCCTGGACAGGCACCTGAAGTGAGCCGCCCGGGCGGCGCCCCGAAGGGGCGCGGTGGTCGGTGGTCAGTAGGTGGCGGTCAGAATGCAGGCAGGGTGCCTTGCGAGAGAGAGGGACAGACGGGGAGCATTACGGTAAGGAATGGGTCGCCCGGTCAGTTTGTGGTAGCTGTACGCCTGTTTCCTGCGGGAGCAACCTGTCCGACCACCGACCACCGACCACCGACCACCGACCACCGACCACCGACCGCAGCGCCCCTTCGGGGCGCTACTCTCCCCAATCCAGCGGCGCCTCGGAGGAGCCGGGGCTGAGCGGGCGCTGGCCCGGCTTGTGGTCGTCCTCCTCGGGTGTGGCGGCAACCCGCAGAATGACGTTGCGCCGCAGTACATCCGGGTCGCCGTTGATCAGCTCCGCCCTGCCGTAGTCCCGATTCACCGAGGTGACCCGGAGTGTGGCCTGTGCGTCCGTCTCCAGGCGCAGGCCCAGATTCGTGTCCGGATCGTGGATCTCGCGGCCGACCTCGTGGACCGACAACAGGGTGCCTTCCTTCAGGCTGCCGCGACCGCGACTGATGTAGACCCTGTTGCCGCCGGCTGGGGCCAGAATGCGCATGGGATGAAGGGTATCGAGCACCTCCCGGGAAAGCGGGCGTGCCACATCGGGGAAAAGGACTTCGCCGATGCGTTCGGGCTCCCGGCTGGCGCGGATGCCGGCTTCATTGAGTCGGTCACGCAGGTAGGCCCCTTCCTCGCGGTAGACAAAGGTGTCGGAACGAAGGATCTCGCGGGTCGCGGGCTCCAGAAGCCGGTAGCTGATCCGGATGGCCGGTTCCAGAGTGGTCATCTGGATCCCGTATACGTCGCGCTCCTTGCCTCCGAGCTGGAACTGTTCGATCTCGCCGACCATCAGCAGGTCCGCCCCGATTTCCTGCCCCTGGCGGAGCTGTTCACCTGGCGAAAGGCTGGAGGCGGTCCTTTCGAGTTCCGAGAAAGCCTCATCGTCAAAGCTGCGATCCAGCACGCGCACGCGGTGGCTGTCGGAGAAACTGTTGACCAGCGCCTGGCGCAGTCGCCGGGCGAGACGATCTCCGGAAAGCCACTCTCCGACATTATATTCCTCCTGGTCGGTACGGAATCTGGCCACTGCGAGAGAGGGAAGCTGTTCCAGATCGGGGCGAAGGCCCCGGTACTGCAAGAGTTCGGCTTCCACCCGGGCCTGCCAGAGGCCTTCCTCTGCGCGGCTGACTTCGTGGACCTGATAGCCGCGCACTGCGGCAAGCACGTGCTGGCGGGCTTCCGGTCTGCTGTAGCGCCTGCCAGTCAGCGTCGACACACCTTCGGTGGAGTGCACGACCCATTCATGCACATGGTTTCCAAAGTCCGGATCCAGGCTGATGCCCACGCCCAGCCCCTGCCGGGCCGCCTCGAGCAGTCCGTGTGTAATGGCCGAATGGGGGGAGTCGCCATAGCCGGTGGCCTCGATGCGCAGCGTTTCATCGTCGGCATGAAGTGCGCCGGCCAATACAAGAAGGAAAATGGCAAGAAGATGTACGGGGTGTTTCATTTGCAGAGGCCTCAGAGTCCGAACAGTCCCCTCGAGCGGGTCTTGCGAATCTCTTTCTCGCTGGCCCACTCGATGATTCCGGTTTCCAGGTTCAGCATGTTCAGCGTGAACTTGTAATAATTGTCGCGAGTGCTTCCGTCGCGCTTGGCAATGCCGGTCAGTGCGCCATAGAGCATGAACTCGGAGCCGATGTGGCGGCCCATTTCCCGGGCCGTGTCCGGGTCCACCATGCCGCTGTCACGCTGGTATTCCAGCTGGTCGCGCACCCGGTCGACGCTGGTCATGTCCACGAACCGGAACTTCCCTGACTGGATCAGCTTGGTGCGGATGCTGTCGGTGATGCTCTCCGTGTCCACGTGTTCGGACGTGCGGTTCTGGACCCGGTCGACAAAGAGTACCGGGCGGCGCTCGCGGGTCATCTCCCGCACGGGCGGGAAGGTCAGCATGTCATCGACCATGGCGTTGGCGATCATCTGCAGATCCGTGGAGCCGAAGTCCACCGTGACGGTTTCCACGTCGGTGGGATCGCCGTATTGCACCCGGGTGCAGCCCGTGAGTGTGAGCGTTGCAGCGAGAAGAATCAGGATTGCCGTGCGTGCCATTTCGGTTGTCTCTCCCGGGTCAGCGGACCCGCAGCTCAAAACGTTTTACTGAAGGGTTGGGTGCCACGCCCTGGAGGTGGTCGCGGCTGCGGGCGGCAAGCTCGCGGGGCTTCCAGGGTTCGCCTTCGGCTGCCACTTCCATGCCTTCGGCGTTGAACCAGCGGAATTTGTACTGGTAGTCGGTGCGGAAGGCGGAAGGGTTCTCCACGGTTACCTGTACCTGAAGCACATCGTTGTGCCATTGCTCGATCACGTCCACCACCTGTACCCGGCCCTGGAGTGTGCCGGTTTCGTAATGGACCAGATCGCTGTAATCCTCCTGACCGTCCGCTTCACGCTGGGCGCAGCCGTAAAGCAGTACAGAGGCCAGCAGTAACAGAAGAAGACCGGGTGAACGCGACCGGACCTGCCTCATTGTCTTTCCTCCAGAACGGGCAGCACGCTGACCTGCAGGCGGGCGCCGGCATCGGTGACGCGGACCAGGGTGACGCCGCCGGCGACCACGGGCACGTCCACACTAGCACCGCCTCCGGGGCCGGACAACTTGAGGTTTCTTTCGCCGGGTTCGAGTTCCATGCGGGCTACCTGGGTATTGGCGGGCAGGCTCAACCAGCTGCGCAGATCCGCCCGCTCCGAGGCCAGATTATAGACCTGGACCGCGAAGAAGCCGAGTACGCCCCACTCCTCGGCCCGCTTCTGGGCCTCGTACCGGGCCCGGGCACGCAGGGTATGACGCAGCAGCATGCCGGGCATCCGGTCGGCGAGGGCGCGGGCGGCCATGGCATCAATGCGCGCGATTTCCGTGGTCTCCCGGGTGGTTCCGTCATCGACAAGAATGCGCATGGGCCGTCCCGGGCGAAAGTCCGCCGGATCATAGGTGGGCAGGGCAATGGGTATGTAGCCATGGCGGGTGGGAATGGGGAAGCTGACTTCGCGCCGCGGCGGAACCAGACCCTGCTCGTAGGAGACCACCACCAGTCCCCGGTCCGGCTCGTGTCGCCGGGCCTGCTTCGCCTCGGCGCGCTGCAGATCCTGCTGGATGAGCTCCAGTTCCGGGCGGATCTGCAGGGCCCGACGGTAGTCCACCATGGCGTTGTTGTAGTCGCCGGTGCCTTCCCGGAAGACGCCGGCGAGGTAGTAGAGCCAGGCATTCTCGATGCTCGAGCGCACCGGCGCGGCGGCGGTGTTGATACCCCCCAGTTCCTCGGGAAGGCTGTGGACGGGAATTCCCTCCTCCCGGGCTTTCTCTTCGGCATCGGCGATCTCGCGCTCGCGGCGGCGTTCCGCCCGGCGCTGCTCTTCCGTGACCCGCCGGAATTCCACCGCCGCACCTTCGAGCCGGCCCAGGCGCCAGAAATTGAGCGCCTGGAATCCGTGGAGCAGGATGCGCTCGTAATCCTCGCCCCGATAAGGCAGTGCGTTATCGTTGGTCAGCAGTGCCGAGCCGGTGGCGCCCAGGCCGGTCAGGCGGATCAGCGCCTCGTCGTCCTGTTCATTGTAGAGGGCGATGGCCTTGCGGAAGTCTTCCAGGCTGGTGGCGGGCTCGCCGCCAAGCTGCGCAAGCCGGCCCATTTCCTGAAGATAGAGCAGTTCGTTGGTGCCCCGGGCCCGTCTCGCCAGGGTGTCGCGGACCCCCGGAGCCGATTCCTGGGCGATGCCGTGCCGCCAGGCCGATGCCTGTTCCGGGTAGGGCTGAAAGACGGTGCTGCCGGCGCAGCCGAGAAGCTGTGCCAGCGCCACCACCATGGCCAGGGCTCTGAACATGGAGGCATGGTAGCAGCTTGACGAAGGAGAAAGGCCGTCTCCAGCTACCCGCACTCCGAAGCCCGAAGCCCGAAGCTAAAACAGTACCCGTGAGTGGATGGTGCCTTCGATGCCGCGGAGCTTCTTCAGCGCGAACTGGCTGTACTCGGCGTCCACGTCCGTGACCACATAGCCGATCCGGTCGTTGGTGCGCAGATACTGCCCGGAGATATTGATCCCGTTGTCCGAGAAGATCTGGTTGATCTGGGACAGAATGCCGGGGATGTTGCGGTGAATGTGCAGCAATCTGTGCATGCCCGGGTGGGAGGGCAGCGCCACTTCCGGGAAGTTCACCGACTGCACCGTGGAGCCGTTGTCGGAGTAGAGCACAAGCTTCTCGGAAACCTCGGTGCCGATGTTCTCCTGGGCTTCCTGGGTGGAACCGCCCACATGGGGGGTGAGGATGACGTTGTCGAAGGCTCGCAGCGGTGAGTGGAATTCCTCGTCGTTGGAGCCCGGCTCCTCCGGAAAGACGTCAATGGCCGCGCCCAGCAGTCGCCCCTCATCCAGTGCGGCGGTCAGCGCATCGATGTCCACCACCTTGCCGCGGGCGGCATTGATCAGGCAGCTGCCGCGCTTCATTTGGGCAAGCTGTTCGGCACCGATCATCCAGCGGGTGGTTTCCGTGTCCGGGACATGCAGGGTCACTACATCGGACATGGCCAGCAGTTCGTTGAGGCTCTGTACCTGGGTGGCGTTGCCCAGCGGAAGCCGGGTGGTGACATCGTAGAAGGACACCTTCATGCCCAGCGCCTCGGCCATTACGCTGACCTGTGCGCCAATATTGCCGTAGCCGACGATACCCAGTCGCTTGCCGCGCACTTCGTAGCTGTTCTTCGCCGACTTCATCCAGCCGCCGCGGTGGCAGGCCGCGTTCCTGGCGGGAATGCCGCGCATCAGCATGATCGCTTCGCTGATGACCAGCTCGGCCACCGAACGGGTATTGGAATAAGGCGCATTGAACACGGGGATGCCGCGCTCCAGGGCGGCGTCCAGGTCCACCTGATTGGTCCCGATGCAGAAACAGCCCACGCCGATAAGCTTGCGTGCCGCCTCGAAGACCTCTTCGGTCAGGCGGGTGCGCGAGCGAATGCCGACAAAGTGGGCGTCGGCGACCTTTTCCTTGAGCTCCTCTCCGTCGAGGGCCGCGGGGATCTGTTCAATGTTGTTGTAGCCGTTGGCCCGCAGATTTTCTACGGCGGATTCGTGGATGCCTTCCAGCAACAGAAAACGGATCTTGTCCTTCTCGAGAGAAGTCCTTGCCATGGTCATCAAGCTCGGTAGCGGGAAAAGAGGGCGCGTATGCTACCATAGCCCGCCGCTGAAAACGCCAGCCGGCCCTGTCCGGCGTGACTAATCGGTTCTGCTCGGAGTTTCACAAATGCCTGATACCAGCCCCGTCGCCCTGTTCCGCCCGCTTCTGGGCGAGCGCCGCTGCCTGGATGATGCCGACAGCCTGGCTCGCTACGGGGTGGACTGGACCAGGGTGTGGGACCCCGCCCCGGCCGCCGTGCTGCTGCCGGAGACGGTCGAGGAACTGCAGGAAATCGTGCGGATCGCCTGTGAGCACGGCATCGCCATTATTCCCTCGGGCGGACGCACCGGCCTGTCCGCCGGGGCCGTGGCCGCCGCCGGCGAGGTGGTGGTGGCCATGGATCGTATGAATGCCATCCGCGATTTCGACCCGGCCGAGCGGGCGGTCACCGTGGAAGCCGGCGTGGTCACCGAACAGCTCCAGCAATTCGCCGAGGAGCAGGGGCTGTTCTATCCGGTGGACTTTGCCTCTGCCGGTTCCAGCCAGATCGGCGGCAATATCGCCACCAACGCCGGCGGCATCAAGGTGATTCGCTACGGCATGACCCGCAACTGGATCAGCGGCCTGAAGGTGGTCACCGGCAGCGGCGAGTTGCTGGATCTCAACCGCGGGCTGATCAAGAACGCAACCGGCTATGATTTCCGGCACCTGTTCATCGGCTCGGAGGGGACCCTGGGCCTGGTTGCCGAGGCGCGCGTGCAGCTGGCGCGCCCGCCGCGGGACCTGACGGTGCTGGTGCTGGGCACGTCGGGCTTTCGCGAGATCATGCAGGTGCTGCATGCCTTCCAGCAGAAGATCGACCTCACCGCCTTCGAGTTCTTTTCCGACCGGGCCATGAATCATGTGCTCGAGCACGGGGTGAATCCCCCCTTCGATGCACGCACGCCCTTCTACTGCCTGCTCGAGTTCGAGGGTCTTTCCGAAGGCATTCTGGAAGAGGCCATGGCTGTCTTCGAGCACTGCGTGGAGCAGGGCTGGGTGGAAGACGGTGTCATGAGCCAGTCGCTACAGCAGGCCGAGCAGCTCTGGCAACTGCGTGAGCGGATCTCCGAAAGTATTTCACCCTGGACACCCTACAAGAACGACATTTCGGTCACAGTGGGTCGGGTGCCGGACTTTGTCGAGGAAGTGGATGCGGTGGTGCAGGAGCACTATCCGGATTTCGAGATTGTATGGTTCGGCCATATCGGTGACGGCAATCTGCACCTGAACATACTCAAGCCGGAGGACCTGGACTGGGAAGCTTTCCTGGAACGCTGCGGCCATGTTTCGCGCTGGGTGTTCGAGATCGTCGAGAAGTACCAGGGCTCGGTTTCGGCCGAGCACGGCGTGGGCCGACTGAAGAAACCCTGGCTCGCCTATTCGCGTTCACCAGCCGAGATCGAGTACATGAAGGCGGTGAAAAAGGTCTTCGATCCGTACGGCATCATGAACCCGGGAGCGATGATCGACTCCGGCCGCTGAGGCGCCGGGGTGCCCTTTTTGGGTTCTTTTTTTGGAAAACAAAAAAAGGAACCCGGCCA
>SLJS01000095.1 GCA_007135015.1 Alcanivorax sp.
ACCTTCAGCGCAGTGTTTGCAAGTGGCAACCGGCTCCATGATCTGGTCGGCGTGGTCGAGGACGTTACCGAGCAGCACAGCCGGGTGGAGCGGCTTTCCTGGGAGGCCACCCATGACCCCTTGACCGGCGTGCTCAATCGCCGCGAGTTCAGTCGCCGCCTGGAGATGATCTGCGAGACTTCGGGTCGTGAAGGCGCGCGCAATGTGCTTTGCGTGATTGATCTGGACCGGTTCAAGGAACTCAATGACAGCAGCGGACATTCGGCCGGTGACGAGTATCTGCGCACGCTCTGCGAAATCATCGATTCCCATCTCCGGGAAGGCGATGTGCTCGCCCGCCTGGGAGGCGACGAGTTCGCGGTGGTATTGCAGTACTGTTCCCTGGATTCCGCCAGGGAGATTGCCGAAACATTGCGCCGGGCGGTGGAGGAGTATGTCTTTACCTGGCAGGGGCGGGATTTTCGCATAACTCTCAGCGTGGGGCTGATGGAGCTGGGCGGCGGATCCAGCTCGCGTGCCGAGCTGCTGGAGGGCGCGGATAACGCCTGCTACGAAGCCAAGAGACGTGGTCGTAACCGAGTGTTCGTCCTTTCCCGGGAAGACGTGGTCGGTGCCGAGACAAGACAGATTGCTGGGGGCGATCCGCAGCGGTAAGAGAGTGCTGGCCCGGATATTGCGCCAGGGAGTGGCCGCCGGGAGCCGGGATGGCTCAGGGCAGACTGTCCGCCAGGCGGTCGGTGAGTCCGGAAGGGGTAATGCCCAGTTCCGCGAAACCCGGTTCCTGGTCATCAGCCAGGTTGTTCTCCTGCATCAGTACAAGCTGGTCCCGGGTCAGTGGCGGATTGGGCAACACGGCCAGCGGCAGCACCATCATCTTCCAGAGAGAAAAGGGGACGGGCATCAGGACCCGACTGCGTCTACGCTGGCGCAGCACCGCCTCCACCACTTCCCGATAGGTATGGATGCTGGCGCCACCCAGCTCGAAGGTGCCGCCCGGTGCTTCCGGGTTCTTCAGTGCCGCGACAACGGCCGCCGCCACGTCCTGTACATGAACCGGCTGAAGCCGTGTATCGCCCTTTCCGAACAGTGGCACCAGGGGTAACCGTGTCACGGAGTCCAGGGTGGAAAGGAAACTGTCACCGCGGCCGAAAAGCACGCTCGGGCGCAGCAGCGTGGTCTGCCGGAAGGCCTCGCGAACGGCCTGGTCGCCTCGTGCCCGGGCGCGTACATATTTCGACGGCGAGTCGTCACGGGTGCCGATGCCGGACATATGCACCAGGCGCGAAGTTCCCGTCTCGCGCACCGCCAGGGCCAGGTCCGCCGCGCCGCGCGTGTGAATGTCGTCGAAACTCAGGTTCCAGTGCTCCACATAGAGCGAGACCGCGTTGACCGCCGCCTCCGAGCCCTCGAGCGCCGCGCGCACCGAATCCGGTTGACGAATATCCGCCTGTACCATCTCCGTACCCGGAGGCATCGAATCCTTCGCCCGCTCGGGATGACGTGCCGCCACCCGGACTCGCCACCCCGCGTCATGGAGTGCCCGGACGGTTGCTCGTCCGAGGAAACCGGTACCGCCGAAAACCGTCGCCAGGGCGTCTGTCATGGGCTTTCCCCTTTACGCCTGTTCATTGTTCAGTCGCTTCAGCTCGCGGGTTCGCATTGCTTCCAGTTGCTCACTGAAGTGTACCGGCCAGGCCTGTGTTGTCGGTTCCAGTGCGAGAAAGGATTGCGGTAGCGCCTGGAGACTTTCCTGAACACGCTGCCGGGCCTGGTCCGGATCGGAAACAGGATGGACGAGTCTGCCCCGCTCGACCACCGGCCGAAGCAGCGGAATGCCGTCGCGGCCTTCGTCGCGGGCGGTAATTTCATCGTACTGGTATTGGCCCTGACCGTCGCTGAACCGCCAGACCTGCTTGGCGCCCGGGTGGAGCTGTTTGCCCGGAGAGTTCTTCAGCCGCGGTGCACCGTCGTACTCGGTGAGCTTGTACGCCAGGTCCAGTGACGGGGCATCCGCGGCGGCGCCCATGTCCGTTCCCACGCCGAAGGCATCGATGGGGGCGCCGCCGTCGAGCAGCTCACGCATCCGCCATTCGTCCAGCCCCCCGCTGACCACAATGCCGATATCTTCCAGGCCCGCCCGGTCAAGCCGGTCACGGCACTGGCGCGACAGCGCGAGCAGATCGCCGGAGTCGATCCGTATCGCGCCCACCTGCAGCTGCTCTTCGCGAACAAGCTGAATGACGCGGTCCACGCCCCGGAGTGTATCGTGGGTATCCACCAGCAGCGTGGTGCCGGGGTACAGCCGCGCATAGTTGCGAAGAGCATCCATTTCACTGTCATGGGCCTGAACATAGGAATGGGCCATGGTCCCGCGTGCGGGCAGGTCGTGGCGCAGACTGGCCAGCACATTGCTGGTCGCGCTGATGCCTGCCGCGCGATAGGCGCGCACGCCGCGCAGTGCCGCGTCCAGGCCGTGCATCCGGCGCATGCCGAAATCCATTACCGGCCGCCCGGCGGCAGCCTGCACCACGCGCACCGCCTTGGAGGCGAGCACCGTTTCCAGGTTCACGTAGTTCATGATCAGACTTTCCAGTACCTGCGCCTCCGCGATGGGCGCGCGGATCTCCAGCAGGGGCTCGTGCGGGAACACGGGGGTGCCCTCGGGCATGGCATGGATGTCGCCACTGAAGCGAAATTCCCCGAGCCAGTCCAGCAGGACTTCGGGAAACAGCCCCGTCTGCCGCAGCCGCTCGACCTGCTCGGGCGGAAATCGCAGTTCCGTAACCAGCCGGGCGGCATGCTCCTGGCCACAGGCCAGCATGAAGTTGCGATGCGCCGGCAGCTTGCGGAAGAAGAGACTGAAGACCGCCTCGCCGTTCATGTCCTCGTGAAGGTAGGCGGCGGCCATGTTGAATTCGTACAGGTCCGTGAGCAGGCCCAGTTCCCCGGCCCGCGGCCCGATGTCCGTTTCCATGCTCACTCCTCCGCGATGGTGACGCCGGCCTCGTGCAACTGCTCGAGCACCTCCGGTGTCTTGTCGGGGAACACCGCCCGGGTGGCTTCCCGGATCAGGAAGGTCCGGAAGCCTTCAGCGCAGGCATCCCGCACCGTATGAAAGACACAGACATCCTGGGCCAGGCCGCCCACCCAGAGGCGCTTGACCCCCTTGCTGCGCAGCCAGCCGGCCAGTCCGGTGCGATCGAACGCGGAATAGGCGTCGTAATCGAAGGCGCTGCCCTTGCTCACCCGGACCGCCTCGTCCGGCAGCGCCAGCTCCGGATGAAAGGCGGCCCCCGGGGTGTCCTGTATGCAGTGTGGCGGCCAGGGGCCTCCCTGGTCAGCGAAGGAGCAGTGATCCACGGTATGCCAGTCCCGGGAGGCGATCACCGGCAGGTTGGCGTCATGAGCCCGGCGGATCCACGCATTGAGCACGGGCACCACCTCGTCGCCCCGGGGCACTTCCAGGGCGCCCCCCGGGCAGAAGTCGTTCTGGACGTCGACCACGAGCAGGGCGTCGCCGGCCCTCAGCGCATTGCTCGTCATGGCGAACTCCTTCCTGGCCTTTATACCTCCAAGGTTCCTCTTGGCGGCGCCGATTTCAAGGGGGGTAGGCAGCGGTAGGTAGCGGTCAGTCGTCGGCGGTCAGTGGTCAGTCACTCATCCGCCGGTGCCGCCGCCAGCGGAACCTGACGAATTCGGGACAGGCACTGAAATAAGCGCCGAGTGACGAATTCGGGACAGGCACAATCCCTGTGCCGGTTTTCGGGGATTGATCTCAGCGCCAGGAGACCGACCACTGACCGCCGAATACTGACTACCGACCGCCAGCGCCGAAGGCGCTACCGGGTCTGTGACAGGCACAATCGCTGTGCCGGTTTCCAGGAAGGGTTCTCGGCGTCCAGCAACCGGCGGCCTGATATCCTGACCGCCGACCGCCGACCGCCGACCGCCGACCGCCGACCGCCGACCGCCAGCGCCGAAGGCGCTAAAGCAGCTGTGTGAGGAATACGGTGCAGAGCCCCAGGTAGATCGTGACCCCGGTAATGTCCGTGATGGTGGTCAGCACCGGGCCGGTCATCATGGCCGGGTCCTTGCCCAGGCGCTTGATCAGGAATGGCAGACTGCCGCCCACCACGCCGGCGAGGAGCACGTTGATGGCCAGGGCCAGGCCGGCCAGGGCGCCGAGCCAGGGGTTGCCCTCCAGCCACCAGGCAATCAGGGCGAACTGGACGCCGAGCACCAGACCATTGGTCAGGCCCACCAGCACCTCCTTGCGCACCGCCAGCCAGAAATCGCGCAGCCGCGCCTCGCCAAGCGCAATACTGCGGATGGCCACCGACAGCGACTGGATGCCCACATTGCCGCCCATGTCGGTGATCATCGGCAGGAAGGCCGCGAGAATGGCCACTTGGGCAATGGTGTCCTCGAAGCCGGCGATCACCGCCACCGCGCCCAGGTTGAGCATCACGTTGGCGGCCATCCAGGGCAGGCGCATGCGTACCGCATCGCGTGGCGAGGTATAGAAGGACTCCTCCCGGCTGCCCGGGCCGGAAAAGCGCTCCGCCACTTCCTCGGCGATCAGGTCCATGGCGTCGTCGAAGGTGATCACCCCCAGTATGCGTCCGGCGTCGTCCACCACGGGCAGGTGGGTAAAGCGGCGGTTACGGATGATGTGAGCGGCCCGGCTTGCTTCCTCGTCGGCACGCACCACGATCACATCCGGATTCATGGCTTCTTCCACCCGGCTGGAGGGGCGGAAACGGTACAGGTCCTTGATCGAGATCACGCCGATGGGCTGGTCGCGCGCATTGGTTACATACACATAGGAAACCCGTTCCACCGCCGCCGGCGCGGCCAGCACGGCCCGCTGGGTCTGCTCGATGGTGTTGCCCGGCCGCACCGCCAGATAGTGGGGATTCATTGCCCCGCCTGCGGTGCCGCCCGGGTAGCCCAGCAGCACCTCCATCTGCCCCTTGCGCAGGCTGCTCAGCGTTTCGAGCAGCCGGGCACGATCCTCCTCCTCCATTTCCCGCAGGATGTCCGAGCCCCGGTCGGCGGGAATGGCTGGAAAGAGGCGCCTTGCCAGACTTTCGTTGGCACCCTCGAAAACCCGGGCGGCCAGCGGCGGGGGCAGCTGGCCCAGCACACGGCCCGCGCGGGGGCGTTCCATGGCGTCCAGGAACGCCAGCATGCCTTCCGGCGGCGACTCCTTGAGCAGGTCCGCAAGCCGGGTCGAGGACATGTGCTCGGACATGCCTGCGGCGTCATCCCATCTTTCTTCGTCCAGCGCCGTTTGAAGATTGTCGGCGTAGTCGTCGATGGTCTGGGGATCGAGCAGCATCCGTGTGTCCTCCGGGCAATGGTGATGACTCGCCGTTGATATCAGCCGCTGGCGGCAAAGTCACGGAATATCCGGGGCGCTATCTGGCCGGGTCCGGGGCATAAAGCAGGTGGATAGGGTGGAACTGCCTGAAGGAAGACGCTCCATTCAGGCGGCAGGGGCTATTCTTTCGGAAACCGGAGGAACGGGTGTAAGGACGTTGCTGGTGTCGTAGCCCCGGTGGAGCGAAGCGCAACCCGGGGCCGCGAAGCAGCCAGAGGCGGGTTCGCCGTAATCCTGGACAGGATCGACCGGGGGATGGGCGTTGCAACCGTTATATAAAATTTCCCGGATCAAGGCCTTCGGCGCCGGATTACGGCCTTCGCCCTTCATCCGGGCTGCAGCGCCTTGAGTTCCTCGTCGCTGAGGCGGCGCGCGGCATCCTCGAGGAGCACCGGGATGCCGTCACGTACCGGATAGGCCAGACCACTGACCTTGCAGAGCAGTTCTTCGTTCCGCTCGTCCCAGATCAGCGATGTCTTGCTGACCGGGCAGACCAGGATATCCTGCAGATTTCTGTCGAGCATTACGTTTCCTCCCGCACTGAATTCAAACGTTCGTTTGACCCGCCGGTCACAAATTCCTGTAGGTGTCGCCGGCCGGGAGCGCTACCATTGGCGCCCCCTGAAAGATCAACTGTTGTGTGCTCGGCCCTGACCGGCCGCAGCCCGGACTGCCCGGAGGTTACCATGCCGGATTATAAAGCTCCCCTGCGAGACATGCGTTTTCTCCTCCACGAGGTGCTGAACCTGGACGACCACTACCAGCGCCTCGGGCTGGAAGAGGTCAACGGCGAGCTGGTGGATGCCATGCTCGAGGAAGCCGCCAAGTTCGCCGCCAATGAACTCTCGCCGCTGAACCGCACCGGCGACGAGGAAGGCTGCCGGCTGGAGAACGGCCAGGTGCTGACACCGAAAGGCTTCAAGGAAGCCTATGCCCGCTATGTGGAGGGCGGCTGGCCCTCCATGGGGGGCGACCCGGAATATGGCGGTCAGGGCCTGCCCAGCTCCGCCGGCATGCCCGTCTCCGAGATGATCGGCACGGCCAACTGGGCCTGGAACATGTACCCGGGTCTCTCCCACGGCGCGGTGGCCACCATCGAGGAGCACGGCACGGACGAACAGAAGGCCACCTGGCTGCCGAAGCTGACCACCGGCGAGTGGAGCGGCACCATGTGCCTGACCGAAGCCCATTGCGGCTCCGACCTGGGCCTGCTGAAAACGAAAGCCGAACCGCAGTCCGATGGCAGCTACAAGCTCAACGGCACCAAGATCTTCATCTCCGCCGGCGACCACGACATGACGGAGAACATTGTCCATATCGTGCTCGCCCGGCTGCCCGGAGCGCCGGAAGGCACCAAGGGCATCTCGCTGTTCATCGTGCCCAAGGTGCTGGTCAATGAGGACGGCAGCCCTGGTGAACGCAACGGCGTGGAGTGTGGCTCCATCGAACACAAGATGGGCATCAATGGCTCAGCCACCTGCGTGCTCAACTTCGATGACGCCACCGGCTGGCTGATCGGCCCGGAAAACAAGGGCCTCAACTGCATGTTTACCTTCATGAACTTCGCCCGTCTGGGCACGGCGATCCAGGGCATCGCCCATGCCGAACTGGGTTTCCAGGGCGCACTGGAATACGCCCGGGAACGCCTGGCCATGCGTTCGCTGTCCGGCCCGAAGAACCCGGACGGCCCGGCGGATCCGATCATCGTGCACCCGGACATCCGCCGCATGCTGCTCACGGCCAAGTCGATCGCCGAAGGCGGCCGCGCGCTGGTGTACTACGCCTCCCAGCTCGGCGACATCGTCCAGAAATCCGACGACGAACAGGAACGCAAGGAAGCCGACGAACTGATGGCGCTGCTGACTCCCATCGCCAAGGCCTTTCTCACCGAGGCGGGGCTGGAAGCGGCCAGCCATGGCGTGCAGGTCTTCGGCGGTCACGGCTACATTCGCGAGTGGGGCATGGAGCAGAACCTGCGTGATGCGCGGATTTCCACCATCTATGAAGGCACCACCGGCATCCAGGCACTGGATCTGCTCGGCCGCAAGGTGCTGATGACCCAGGGTGCCGCGCTTCGCACCTGGACGAAGATCATCCACAAGTTCTGCAAGGAACATGAGCACAACGCGGATCTGGCCGAGTTCCTGGAGCCACTGGCCGCGGTGAACAACGAGTGGGGCGAGATGACCATGGCCATCGGGAGCAAGGCCATGCAGAACCAGGACGAAGTGGGTGCGGCGTCCGTGGACTACCTGATGTACTCCGGCTATGTAACCCTCGGCTATTTCTGGGCACGCATGGCGCAGGTGGCCTGGGAGAAGCTGGAAAACGGCGAGGGCGACCAGGACTTCTATCGCCACAAGCTGGCCACGGCCCGCTTCTACTTCAAGCGCATCCTGCCGCGCACCGCCGGCCACAAGGGTGCCATCGAGGGTGGACTGGACTGCCTGATGGAGCTGGACGCGGAGCACTTTGCGTTCTGAAGCGCGGCGCAGCCGCGCGGCTGCGGGCTTCGGGCCTCGGGCTTCGGTCCGGAGCGAAGACTCCGCCCGCCAAACAACCAACGGGAGAGGACAATGCCGGTATACAAGGCGCCACTGGAAGACATGCGCTTCGTGCTCAACGATGTATTCGGCGCGCCCGAGATCTGGGCGCGCATGCCGCAGATGTCGGAAGTCACCCGGGATCTGGCCGACGCCGTCCTGGAGGAGGCCGCACGCACCACCGAGGGACTGTTGCTGCCGCTGAACCAGCGCGGCGACGAGCAGGGCTGTCGCCGGGAGGATGGCACCAGCGTACGCACGCCGGACGGTTTCCGCGATGCATTCCGCACCTTCGCGGAAAACGGCTGGACCTCCCTGGCGGGCAACCCGGAGTACGGTGGTCAGGGCATGCCCAAGATGCTTTCGGTGCTGTTCGAGGAGATGCTGCATAGCACCAACACGGCCTTCGCGCTCTATCCGATCCTGACCAATGGCGCCACGCTCTGTCTGGATGCACATGCCAGCGAGGAGCTCAAGGAGCGTTTCCTGCCAAAGCTCTACAGCGGCGAGTGGTGCGGGACCATGTGCCTGACCGAGCCGCACTGCGGCACGGATCTGGGCATCATGCGTACCCGCGCCGAGCCCAACGAGGACGGCAGCTACAGCATTACCGGCACCAAGATCTTCATTACCGGCGGTGAACACGACCTGACCGACAACATCATTCACCTGGTGCTGGCGAAACTCCCGGACGCACCGGCCGGCAGCAAGGGGATTTCCCTGTTCCTGGTGCCGCGTAATCATGTCAACGAAGACGGTTCCACGGGAGAGCGCAACGGCGTGGAGTGCGGCTCCATCGAAGAGAAGATGGGCATCCACGGCTCGCCCACCTGTGTACTCAATTTCGACGGTGCCCGCGGCTGGCTGGTCGGCGAGCCCCACCAGGGCCTGCCCGCCATGTTCACCATGATGAACTACGAGCGACTGTCCATCGGCCTGCAGGGTCTGGGGCTTGGCGAGGTGAGCTACCAGAATGCCGTCGACTATGCGCGCGAGCGGCTTCAGGGCCGCAGTGCGAACGGTCCGGTCAATCCCGAAGGCAACGCCGACCCGATCATCGTCCATGGTGACGTGCGCCGGATGCTGCTGACCATGCGGGCCTTCAACCAGGGCGGACGGGCGCTGTCGTCCTGGGTGGGCATGCAACTCGATATCGCCAAGTTTCACGAGGACGCCGAGGCCCGGGAAAAGGCGGCGCAGCGCGTGGCGCTGTTCACGCCGGTGGCCAAGGCATTCTTTACCGACCGCGGGCTGGACACCTGTGTCATTGGCCAGCAGGTCTTCGGCGGGCACGGCTATGTGCGCGAATGGGGCATGGAGCAGTACGTCCGCGATGCGCGGATCGCACAGATCTACGAGGGAACCAACGGTATCCAGGCGCTGGACCTGGCCGGGCGCAAGGTGGCACGCAACCAGGGGGCCTGGGTGCGCGACTTTCTTGCCGACGCGCGCGGCTGGCTGGCGGAGCAGAAAGATGTGCAGGGAATGGAGCCCGTGCGTGCGCCGCTGGAAACGGCCCTGCAGTGGCTTGAAGAGGCGACGGAAAGCCTGCTTGCGCAGGCAGGCGAGAACCCCGATGCCACCAATGCGCTGGCGGTGGAGTACCTGGATCTGTTCGGCCTGGTGACCTATGCCTGGTTATGGGCGCGCATGATTGCTGCGGTGGACGGTCGCGATGACGACTTCGCCCGGGGCAAGCGCATCACCGGCCGCTTCTTCTATGAGCGCCTGCTGCCCCGCGGTGAAAGCCTGCTGGCCCAGATCCGTGCCGGCAGCGCCACGACCATGGAGCTCGACGCCGAGGCGTTTTAGCGGTCAGTACTCGGATGGCAGTGGTCGGTCCCCCGCACCCGGGGCTGTGCTGTAGCCCGGATGAAGGCCGGAGGCCGTAATCCGGGGAGCTTCCTGGCCGCTTCGCGGCCCCGGGTTGTGCTTGGCTTCACCCGGGCTACGGCAGCTACTTTATCCCCGGCCTCCCCGGCCGCTACTCCAGAATCAGCTCGTCCAACCTGCCCGGGTCGTCGATAAAGGGATTGCGGTTGCCCTGGGCGGCCTCGATGCGCTCGTTGCGCATCCTTTCCTCTTCGGTGGGGGGGAACTCCCGGGCCCATCGCAGCATCATCGACGAAGAGCCGATGATCGGCAGTTCGTGGCGCACATGCATGTAGAGCATCGACCGGGCAACAGGGCCCTTGGCGTGATCCGGCGGTTCGAAGGTCTGGAAGGCCGCCCTGTAGCCACAATCCTCGTCCGGATCGCCGGGGAGCTCCCCGAAGCGGGTGCCCCGGCGTTCAATCTCCACGCTGCGCCGGACGAAGTAGAGGTTGTGCAGGTCATTGACGGCAGACACGTACCTCTCATCCCGCAGACACAGCCGCCGCACCCGACAGTCGAAATGATCGCGCATGCGCCGTTCCGGGTAGATGTAGTCCGCGCGCACATTACTGTCGGGGCCAAACTCCCGCTGGCAATAAAGGGTCTCGCCGCCCTCGGCATAGACCTCCTGCATCAGGCGCTCGGGAGCCGACAGCTCGGCCTGTGCCGCCACCGGCAACAGTACGAGTATCGTCGACAGGGCCAATCCGCTGATTGTTCTTTCCACGGCAACCTCCCGCTGAGCAATGGGTCTTCCTGGCAGTTGCCTTGCAGTGCTTCCCTGCGGTTCGGTATACAGAGCGTCACCAACCTGTCTCTCTTCCTAGTAAAGCAGACTGGCGGGCGGGGGTAAAACCGGCCGCGGGCACCGGGTCGGGAAAGCGGGGCCGCCGGTCCGGAATCCGGTGCGCGGGAAAGGACAGATGCCGGGGAAACCGCATCGCATCTTGATGCAGGTCATGGGCATCCGGCTGCTCGGAATCTAGGCTCTGCACTATACAGACCTGATTCGGGAAGCCGAGGCCATGGCATTGCAGTTCAACCGGGACCTGGTGCGCAAGTACGACCGTCCGGGGCCAAGATATACGTCCTATCCCACCGCGCCTCATTTCCGGGACGACTTTGGCGCGGAGGACTTTCGCGCGCTGGTGGCGGCGGGCAACGACGACCCCATTCCGCGGCCGCTATCGCTGTACCTGCATGTGCCTTTCTGTACCAGTCCGTGCTTCTATTGTGCCTGTCACCGGATCATTACCCGCGACAGCAGCAGGGCGGACGCCTATCTGGCGCGCCTGAAACGTGAGATTGCGCTTCAGGCCCGTCTGGTAGACTCGGACCGCCAGGTCACCCAGGTGCATTTCGGGGGTGGCACGCCCAACTTCCTCAGCGTTGACCAGCTCGCCGGCGTGCTGGACGTGATCGCCAGCAGGTTTCGCCTGGCTGCGCCGGACAAACGCGAGATAGCCATCGAGGTGGACCCCCGGCATGTCTCGCCGAAGGACCTTGACCGGCTTGCCTCCGAGGGTTTCAACCGGCTGAGCTTCGGCATCCAGGACTTCGACCCCGCCGTCCAGCAGGCGGTCAACCGGATACAGCCTGCAGGGGAGACCCTGGCGCTGATCGAGGCGGCGCATCGCCTGGGTTTTCATTCCACCAATGTGGATCTCATCTACGGACTGCCCCGGCAGAACCTGCCCGGTTTTCACCGGACGCTGGAGCAGGTCTGCTCGGTGCGGCCGCAGCGCATTGCCCTGTATGGCTATGCGCACATGCCCGAGCGATTCAAGGCGCAGCGCCATATCGTCAGTGAAGAGCTTCCGTCCCCGCAGCAGCGTCTGGAACTCTTCCAGCATGCCGTGGAGTTTCTGGACCAGGCCGGTTATCTCTATATCGGCATGGACCATTTCGCCCTGCCGGAGGACCCGCTGGCAAAGGCCCAGCGTGAAGGAACGCTGATCCGCAACTTCCAGGGCTACGCAACCGGGGCCAACACCGACATCCTTGCCATGGGTGTGACGGGGATCAGCCAGCTCGGCAACGGCTTTGCCCAGAACACCACCGACCTGGAAACCTACTACCGCTGCATCGACGCCGGCACACTGGCGATCAACCGCGGGCTGATGTTGGATGACGATGACCGTCTGCGCGCCGACCTGATCCAGTCGGTAATGTGCCACGGGCGGATCCGTTTTGCGGAGCTGGAAGCTCGGCACCATATCCGGTTCCGCGAGTACTTCCGCCCGGAGCTGGAGGAACTGGCGGAGCTGGAGAATGACGGCCTTGTGGAAATGCTGCGCGACGAGATACGTGTGACCGGGCAGGGGCGCCTGTTGCTCCGGCACATTGCCATGGTCTTTGACGCCCACCATCGCAGCAGGATGGAGCAGGCCCGCTACTCGCGGATCATCTGACTCGTCTGGCGTTCATGGACCGGCCGGACTCGCATCAGTCTGGCGAAGCAGACCTGATATGGTTTCCAGGGGCAGCGGGCTGTCGTGCTCCACGGGAATCACCGGCTCGTTGCCTTTCAGCAGTTCGGCATTCTGCAACTGGTGTTCGAGTACCGAGAGGCCCGCGTCCGAGGCATCGTTGTCCCGTTCGGCGCGGCGCTTCACCCGCTCGCGGAGCACGTCTTCCGGTGCCCGATAGTCCAGGATGGAGAAGGGAACCTGCAGGCGCCCGGCCAGTTGCGCAAAGCGTTCGCGATACGTGGCCTCAAGGAAGGTGGCATCGGCGATTACCGGGTGGCCGGCTTGCAGCACCTGCTCACAGAGCTCTTCGAGCCGGCGGTAGGTCCTGTCCGACATGTCACTGGCGTAGAGCCCCCCGCCGATCTCTTCATCGGCACGGTCCGTGGCACTCATGCCCGCCAGACGCTTTCGCTCCACATCGGAGCGTATGCGCACCATGCCGAGCTCTTCGACCAGCACCTGGCTGCGGGTGGTCTTGCCGGAGCCGGACAGGCCGTGATTGATGAGCAATGCGGCGCCGGTTTCGGCGGTACGCCGTTCGGCCAGATCCAGATACTCGTGGCACAGGGCCCGGGTGTGCTCGCATTCCTGCGGGTCCTTCGTCTGGGACAACCGGATGCCGGCGACCTTGGCGCGCACCATGGCCCGGTAGACCTCGTAGAAGCGAAGCAGCACCAGCCCGGCATAGTCGCCGGTTTGTTCCAGCCAGGCATTTAGAAAGCGCCGGGCGTGCGCCGGGGCGTTGCGGTCATGAAGGTCCATGGTGACAAAGGCCACCTCGCTGATGATATCTACCCAGCGAAGCGCCTCGCTGAACTCGATGCCATCGAAGATCACCAGCTCGCCACCGATACGGGCCATGTTCCCCAGGTGCATGTCGCCATGACACTCGCGGATAAAGCCATCACGATGCCGCGCCTCGAGCACGGAACGAAGCGATTCGTAGCGCTTGCGGGTCCAGCCGCGCAGGCGCTCCAGTTGCGCAAGCCTGTCATCGTCATCAAGCAGGGGAGCGAGCTGGTCGAAATTTTCCTCCATGGGCGCAAGCACCGCTTCCGGCGTGCCGAAGCCCGAGCCTTCCGACGCGCGAGGGATCTCGTTGTGGAAGCGGGCGGCGCGTTCGGCCAGTTCGTCCATGCATTCCACGGCCAGTTCATTGCGCTCGAGAAGCTTGTCGAGTTCCTGCTCCCGGTCAAAACGCTTCATCCGCACCGCGTATTCCAGGGGTTCGCCGGAGCCTTCAATGACCGGCGCACCGGCTTCGCCCGCAATCGTTACCAGCCCTTCATACAGTTCCGGAGCAAGGCGGCGGTTGATGCGCAATTCCTCTTCACAGAAGAACCGCCGCTTCTCCAGCGTGGAGAAATCCAGAAAGCCAAGATCCAGGGGTTTCTTGATCTTGTAGGCGTATTCGCCGGCAAGGAGCACATGAGAGATATGGGTCTCAATATGCACCACCTCCTCCACGGGGTGCGGCCAGGTTTCCGGGCGTTGTAGTGCCTCGATCAGAACGGCCTGTTGTTGCTGCGCGTTGGTCATGAAAGGAACAGGGAACTGTGAGAGTGGGCTTCGATACATGCCAGTGTAACATCGCACGCACCGGTAACAGCCTGGCCCGGATCAATGTTTTCGCCCGCAGGTCGCGGCCTGCGGGCGCATCGGTTCTACGTCCGGGCTCTGGGGCATATGACCGGTCTGCAACGGCCTCTGGGGAGTTCTTTTACGACACACTCCCGAGGGTGTCGTAAAAGGTTTTCGTTGGCAGTAGAAGCTGATAAACGGACTCCCTCCCCTGCGAAGGGGAGGGCCGGGGTGGGGGGGCGCGGCGAAGCCGCGCAAGCCCCGTCATGCGACGCTGGCCGCCTTCG
>SLJS01000352.1 GCA_007135015.1 Alcanivorax sp.
AAAAGGGTCTCATGGCATCTGTAGGAGCGCTGCTTGCAGCGCGAAAACCCCGGATTCCGCACGGTGCCAGATTCTTCGCGCTGCGAGCAGCGCTCCTACAAGGGTTTCTACGACACCCTCTCATCAAGAGAGAGGGGCTTTTGTAACACCTCCATCGGAAGGCATCGCGCAGCGGAGTAACGGACATGAACTGGAACATTACCAATATTCCGTCACAACAGGGCCGCACCGTGCTGGTCACCGGCGCCAACAGCGGCATCGGCCGCGAGGCCGCCCAGGCACTGGCGGCAAACGGCGCCCATGTGATCATGGCCTGTCGCAGCCGGGAAAAGGCGGACAAGGCCATGGTCCATATCCGCAAGCGCTGGCCGAAAGCGGAGCTGGAGTTCCTGGAGCTGGATCTGGCGCGCCAGCAGTCGGTGCACGAGGCCGCCCGACAGGTGCGGGAACGTCACGGAAAACTGGATCTGCTGATCAACAACGCCGGCGTCATGTGGGTGGAAAAGAGCCTTACCGAAGACGGCTTTGAAACCCAGTTCGGCACCAATCATCTGGGCCACTTCACGCTTGCGGCATTACTGATCGATACCATGATGAATCTGCCCGGCTCGCGGGTGGTCACGGTAAGCAGCCTGGCGCACCGGGCGGGCCGGATTCAGTTCGATGATCCGAACCTTGCACGGGAATACGGCCGCCACCGGGCCTATGCGCAAAGCAAGGTGGCGAACCTGCTGTTCGCCCTGGAACTGCAGCGCCGGTTGTTTGCCGCCGACGCGCAAACCCTTTCGGTGGCCTGCCATCCGGGTTTGTCGAACACCAACCTGATCGGCCCCGGCCTGGTGCGCCAGAGCCCGCTTCGCCTGGGTGCGCTGGTGCGCCCCTTCATGGCGCTGATCGCACAGAACGAGCGCTCCGGCGCCCTGCCCACACTCTATGCCGCCACCAGTGACGCGGTGCGCCCGGGCGGTTATTACGGCCCGCAGTGGCTGGGCGAATTCATGGGCCCTCCGGGGCCGGCACAGGTCAGCGGCTATGCGCGCAACGAGGAGGTCGCCGCGCGTCTGTGGCGGCTTTCGGAATCATTGACCGGCGTGACCTCTCCGCTTCCGGAGCCGCAATCCGGGGAACAGGCCGGTACGGCGGCGGAATAAGCAATCCTTTCCATCAACCCTTTCCCCGATGAACCCTCAGGGGTGCAATCGTCGGGCAAGCGTGGAGCAGTAATGGAAAACCAAATGGAAAATCTCTACAAGGCGGTGCTCGAACAACCCCTGCATCGTGCCTGTGAGCTGGAGCTTGTGAGTTCCGAAAACGGCCGGGCGGAGGTGCGTTTCCGCGTCAACGAATTCACCGGCAACCCACAGGGCGCGCTTCATGGCGGCATCCTGTACGCCATGCTCGATGTCGCCTGTTTCTTTGCGGTGGTGCCGCAATTGCTCGAAGGCCAGCATCCGGTATCGGTGGAAGTGCATACCAGCGTCCTGCGCGCGGCACTCGCCGGCGAGACCGTGTGCATACGCAGCCATGTGGACCGTCTGGGCCGCACCCTGGCGGCCATGCGCGCGGAGGCATTTGCCGTGAACGCGGACGGCGAGGAGCGGCTGATTGGCACGGGCAGTGTCACCAAGGCCATTCTCACCGGCCGTACCCGTTGAACACGGGAGCATTCATCCAGTGGATGTCACGGACCTTTTCGATACACAATCCGCGGCAGGGCGAACCTTGCAGAGCCGCTGAGGGCAGTTAGCCCGGATATTGCACCAAACCACTCCTGCAATCGAAGGGAAGAGCGATGATGGCGGATTTCCAGATGGGTTCAAGACACTCTTTTTATGGTGACGTTTACGTTTGCCATGCACTTCGCTTGGTCTGGCCGCCGTCAGGCGCACATGCTCCTTCAGCCGTAGTCCCTGCTACGGCTTCAGTCGCGAGCACGCCCGACGACGACCATCCGCGGCGCGAACTACATGGCATTTGGTGCAATATCCGGGCTAGCGGTGCAGGCACCGCTGCTACAGTGTAATGACAGACTTTCACCACATCCTTTTCAGCGGGGGAGCTGAATCATGTCGATCACATCCGGACAGGTAGAGCCCGGCTTCGAGAAAGTGGCCAAGGTGTTTCACAAACAGATCGAGAAAACACCCGGCGGGGCAGCCGTGTCCGTCTACCATCGCGGCAGGAAGGTCGTCGATATCTGGGGCGGGGCCCGGGACCGCCAGGGCAATCCCTGGCAGCAGGATACGCTTTCGGTTTCCTTTTCCACCACCAAGGGTGTGGCGGCCACGCTGTTGCATCAGCTGGTGGAGGAAGGCCGGGTGGACTATGACGCGCCGGTTGCCGAGTACTGGCCGGAGTTCGCCGCCAACGGCAAGGGCGACATCCTGGTCCGGGACCTGCTCACCCACCGGGCCGGGCTGCACAGCATCCGCGCGCTGGGTCTGGAGTTTTCCGATCTGACCGACTGGGAACGGGTCACCGCCACGCTGGCGGCGGCGCCGGCGGACCGCTCTGCCTCGCCCTACAGCCTGTACCACGCACTGACCTGGGGCTGGCTGGTCGGCGAGGTTATCCAGCGTGCCGGCAATGCGTCGATCACGGAACTGACTCAGTCACGACTGGCCGAACCGCTGCATCTCGACGGACTCTTTATCGGCACACCGGATTCAGAGCACCACCGGGTGGCGGAATTGATCATGGGCCGGGATCCGGAAGCTCCACCGCCGCCGGATACCGCCGGCCGACGCATGCGCCGGCGCGCTCGCCGCGGCTTCTGGCGCAGCCTGTCGCGGATGGCGGAGCTCGGCCTTGCCCCGGACTTTTCCTCCTTCGCCGACTCGGTCACCGTCCAGGGCTTTCACCCGCGCCTGCTGACCACGCCGGAATTCCTGCGCGCGGCCATCCCCGCCGCCGGCGGCGTCTTTACCGCCCGGTCGCTGGCCCGCCTCTATGGCGCGCTGGCCTGCGGCGGCGAAATCGACGGGGTCCGGATCCTGGGCGAGCGAATGATCCCCCGCATCAGTAAACAGCAGGTGGAAACCCTGGATCGCTCTCTCTACGCACCCATGCGCTGGCGCCTGGGCTATCACCAGCCCTATGTGCTGCGCCGGCGGCGGCCCCGACAGGCCTTTGGCCATTTCGGCTACGGAGGCTCCGGTGCCTGGGCAGACCCGGCCCGCCAGCTCGCCGTGGCGCTGACCGTCAACGCCGGCTCGGGCACACCCTGGGGCGACCTGCGCATCGCCCGGATTGGCGCGGCCGCGCTGGAAAGCGCCGAACGCCAGTAGCAGGGTCGGCAAAAGGCAAAACGCGAGTGGCGAGTGGCGAGTGGCGAGTGGCGAGTGGCGAGTGGCGAGAAAAGGATACTCCGCACCGTGCCTTGAACAATGGTCTCCCCCCGCGAGGGGGGAGATGACAGAGGGGGGCGCGGCGAAGCCGCGCAATCTCGAGGCTCGCAGCTCGCCGCTCGCGGCTGCGCCCCGAAGGGGCACTCTGTTTTCTCCCCTCTCCCTTGATGGGAGAGGGGCCGGGGGAGAGGGTGAGGCTACGGAAGCCGCGATGCGCGACGCTTTCCCGTAATTCCTCCCCCTCTCCCTGTCCCTCTCCCACGGCGGGGAGAGGGAACCCTCCAGCAAGGCCGTGTTCCAGAATTGCCTTTTGCGATAGCC
Source organism: Alcanivorax sp. (assembly GCA_007135015.1). Lineage (GTDB taxonomy): Bacteria > Pseudomonadota > Gammaproteobacteria > Pseudomonadales > Alcanivoracaceae > SLJS01. The sequence continues at coordinate 3,669 of SLJS01000352.1, forward strand.
TCGCAAGGAGGAAAGGTTAAAGCGGGCGAAGCCGCGCAATCTCGAGGCTCGAGGCTCGCCGCTCGCGGCTGCGCCCCGAAGGGGCACCTGTTTTCTCCCCTCTCCCTTGATGGGAGAGGGGCCGGGGGAGAGG
>SLJS01000046.1 GCA_007135015.1 Alcanivorax sp.
GCTACGGTTTCAGTCGCGAGCACGCCTGACGACGACCATCCGCGGCGCGAATTACATGGCATTTGGTGCAACATCCGGGCCAGGCGCGGAAGTAGCCGTTGTGGTTCGTCGCTTGAGCAAGCGGTCAGGGCGAGGGGAAGTATGGTGGCTACGGGTGGACTTGAACCACCGACCCCAGCATTATGAATGCTGTGCTCTAACCAGCTGAGCTACGTAGCCGTACCGGTACACCGGCGAGAGCGCGAATTTTCCGGCAGGGGGCCCGGGGTGTCAAGAGCCGGGGCGCGCGGCTGCCGCAGCGCCCGTCGGGCGCCCGGGAAAGAGCCTCGAGGCCTGTTCGCGCTGCGAGCAGCGCTCCTGCACACAACTCCTAGACGTTGAAGCGAAAGTGCACCACGTCGCCGTCCTGGACGATGTATTCCTTGCCTTCCAGCCGCCACTTGCCCGCGTCCTTGGCGCCCTGTTCGCCGCCCAGGTTCACGTAGTCGTCGTAGCTGGTGACCTCGGCGCGGATAAAACCCTTTTCGAAGTCGGTATGGATGGCGCCGGCGGCCTTCGGGGCGGTGGCCCCCACGGGGATGGTCCAGGCGCGCACTTCCTTGGGGCCGGCGGTGAAGTAGTTGTGCAGGCCCAGAAGCTGGTAGCCGGTGCGGATGACGCGGTTGAGGCCGGGTTCTTCCATGCCCATGTCGGCGAGGAAGTCTTCCTTCTCGTCGTCTTCCAGCTCGGCGATCTCGGATTCGATGCGCGCGCAGATGGGCACCACCCGGGCGTCCTCGGCGGCGGCGTGCTCGCGCACGGCCTCCAGCAGGGGATTGTTCTCGAAGCCTTCCTCGTCCACGTTGGCGATGTACATCGCCGGCTTGAGTGTGAGCAGGTTCAGCGAGCGGATGGCCTTGCGCTCGTCGTCATCGAGTTCCACCGTCCGCGCCGGGCGGCCCTCGTGGAGCACCGGCAGGATCTTCTCGAGCACCTCGATCTGGGCCCTGGCGTCCTTGTCACCGCCCTTGGCCGCCTTCTGGGCGCGCTGCTGGGCCTTTTCCACGGTTTCCATGTCGGCCAGCGCCAGTTCGGTGTCGATGGTCTCGATATCGCTCAGCGGGTTCACCTTGCCGGAGACGTGGATCACGTTGTCGTCGGCGAAACAGCGCACCACATGGGCGATGGCGTCGGTCTCGCGGATGTTGGCAAGAAACTGGTTGCCCAGGCCCTCGCCCTTGCTGGCGCCGGCGACCAGGCCGGCGATGTCGACGAATTCCATGGTGGCCGGCAGCACCTTCTCCGGCCTGGCGATGTCCGCCAGCGCCTGCAGGCGCAGGTCCGGCACGGGCACCACGCCGGTGTTGGGCTCGATGGTGCAGAACGGGAAGTTCTGCGCGTCGATGCCCGCCTTCGTCAGTGCGTTGAACAGGGTCGACTTGCCCACATTGGGCAGGCCGACGATGCCGCATTTGAAACCCATGAATTCACCTCGATCCGTCCGGTGCCGGCGGATGTCCGGGCCGGAGCCGTGTCACGCGCAGGGTCAGGCCCGGAAGCCGTTGAGCGCGTTCATTGCCTTGTCGATGTCACCGCCGAGAATCTCGTCGGTGTGCGAAACTGCTTCGTCGATGGCCGCTTCCATCTTCTCGCGATCTTCGGGCTGGGGCTTGCCCAGCACCCAGGGGGTCACCTGGCTGCTATCGCCGGGATGGCCGATGCCGATGCGCAGGCGCACGAAGTTCTTGTTGTTGCCGTGGCGGCTGACGATGTCGCGCAGGCCGTTGTGACCGCCATGGCCGCCGCCGCGGCGCAGGCGGATGCGTCCCGGGGGCAGGTCCAGGTCGTCGTGGGCGACCAGCATGGACTCCACGGGGATGCGGAAGAAGCCGGCCACCGCGGAGGTGGCCTGGCCGCTGAGGTTCATGTAGGTCAGCGGCACCAGCAGGCGCACGGTCTCGCCGCCGGCATCGAAGCGCCCGGTCAGGCCGAAGGATTTGCGGTCCTCGGAAAGGACGACGCCCCGGCTGCGGGCCAGGGCGTCGAGATACCAGGCACCCACGTTGTGTCGGGTGCCGGCGTATTTGGTGCCGGGGTTGGCGAGGCCGACAATGAGCCGAATGGGCTGCGTCACGATGCGCGTCCCCGTCAGTCCTGCTCTTCTTCTTCGCCCTGGTCCTGCTCGCCCTCACCGGATGCGGCTTCTTCCTCTGCCGCCGCGGCTTCTTCCTCTTCCTCGGTGGGCGCGGCCTTGACTTCCTGCACGGCCACCACGGGATGGTCGTGGTCCTCGCCCAGAGCCAGGGCCACCAGCTCCACGCCCGCCGGCACCTTGATGTCGGACAGGTGCAGCATCTCGCCGAGACGCAGGGCCTTCACATCCACCTCGATGTATTCCGGCAGATTCTGGGGCAGACAGCTGACTTCCACGTCGGCCGCGTAGTGTGTGACCTGGCCCTTCTGCTCCTTGACACCCACGCAGTTGTCTTCGTTCTCGAAGTGCAGCGGTACCGTCATGGTGATCTTGTGGCGGGCATCGACGCGCATCAGATCGGCGTGCATGGGCGTGCCCTTGGCCGGGTGGCGCTGCAGGTCACGCAGTACCGCCTTTTCTTCGCGGTCACCGTGCTTGATGGTCAGGATGTGGCTGAAGAAGGCTTCGTTCTCCAGCGCCCGGGCCAGTTCCCTGAGTTCCAGGGTGACCATTTCCGGTTCGTTGTCGCCGCCATAGATGATGGCGGGCACTCTGTGCTGCTCGCGACGCAGGCGGCGGCTCGCACCTTTCCCCGTGTCGCTGCGGCTTTCCGCGTGCAGCAGGTATTCGTTACTCATCAGGACTTCTCCTTGAGACCCGGGGACTCCGCGACCAGAAATCCGCCGGGGTGGCTGAAAAGGGCCGGCATTATCGGCCGGCCCGGGTCAAAAATCCAGTGAATGGGCCCCCTGGGGCCGTATTCGCGCCGATGAGGGGCTCAGACCAGTTCCAGCCGGTCGAACATGGCCGACAGGGACTCCTCGTTGTTGATGCGCCGGGCGGTCTCGGCAAGCATCGGCGCCAGCGAAAGGACCCGGATGCGTCCGCAGGCACGGGCCTCTTCGGACAGGGGAATGGTGTCGGTGACCACCAGTTCGTCCAGCGAGGACGCGCGGATGTTTTCGATGGCCTTGCCGGACAGCACCGGGTGGGTGCAGTAGGCCATGACCCGTTTGGCGCCGTGTTCCTTGAGCGCGCCGGCGGCCTTGCACAGGGTGCCGGCGGTATCAACGATGTCGTCGACGATCACACAGGTGCGGTCCTTCACCTCGCCGATGATGTGCATCACCTGGGAGTCGTTGGCCTTCGGGCGGCGCTTGTCGATGATCGCCAGGTCCGCGTCGTTGAGCTGCTTGGCCAGCGCCCGTGCGCGTACCACGCCGCCCACGTCCGGCGAGACCACCATCATGTCCGGGTCCGCCTGGCGTTCCACGTCGGCCACGATCAGTGGTGTGGCGTAGACGTTGTCCACGGGGATGTCGAAGAAGCCCTGGATCTGGTCGGCGTGCAGGTCCACGGTCACCACCCGGTCGATGCCCACGGTGGTGATCATGTCGGCGACCACCTTGGCGGTGATCGGCACCCGCGCGGAGCGCACCCGGCGGTCCTGGCGCGCGTAGCCGAAGTAGGGCATCACGGCGGTGATTCGCCCGGCGGAGGAGCGGCGCAGGGAATCGGCCAGCGCGAGCAGCTCCATCAGGTTGTTGTTGGTGGGCTGGCAGGTGGACTGGCAGATGAACACGTCCTTGCCGCGCACGTTCTCGTGGACTTCCACGGCGGTTTCGCCGTCGCTGAAGATACCGACTTCGGCGTCGCCAAGGGGAAGGTTGAGCTGTTGAACAATCGCCTGGGCGAGTTCGGGGTTGGCGTTACCGGTAAAGACGACAAGCTTGGACACGGCGCAGCACCTGTTTTGCCTGTTATGGAGTAGCCTCTCCCGGTGCGCTGGCCGGGAATATGGCTGGGGTGGCAGGACTCGAACCTGCGCATGACGGGATCAAAACCCGTTGCCTTACCACTTGGCGACACCCCAAGCTAACCTTGATCTTCCTGGTGGAGCCGCATCAGTTCGCTGTGCAAGGGCGAAAGATTGCGGCCGCCGGCTACAAAGCCTGTCCAGGGTCCGGGCAGTTCGTCCAGAAGCGCTTCACCCTGTTGCCGGCTTTCAAGCCGGGCGAAAATGCAGCCGCCGGTGCCGGTCATGCGTGCGTTGCCCGCATGCTGCGCAAGCCATTTCAGGGCCGCGTCGATCTCCGGGAAAAGCGTTCTGGCAACCGGCTCGCAGTCGTTGTGAAACCGCGTTTCGGACCCGGCGCCGAGAAAGGCCGCTACTGTACTTTCGGGGGTATTCCTTGTCAATTGCGGGTCGCCGAAGACACGGGCGGTGGAAACGCTCGCGCCGGGGTCGATGATCAGATAATCGCAGGGCCGCGCTTCCACCGGTGTGAGCCGTTCGCCCACCCCTTCGGCGAAGGCGCTGCGCCCCTGTACGAAAAGCGGCACATCGGCGCCCAGCGAAAGGCCGATGCCCGCCAGGGTTTTGGTGTCCAGCCCCAGTTGCCAGAGATGATTCAGCCCCAGCAGGGTGGTGGCGGCGTCACTGGAGCCGCCACCCAGGCCGCCGCCGACGGGCAGTCTCTTGTGCAGCCGTATTCGCGCGCCCTGGTCCCGGGCGCTGGTGTGTTCGGCCAGGGCGCGGGCAGCCCGGATGACCAGATTGTCATCCCGGGGCAGTTCGCATCCGGACACTTCCAGCGAGAGCTCTCCGGCAGGGGTGAACTCGAGGGTGTCGCCATGGTCGAGCAGCTGGAAAAAGGTCTGCAGCAGGTGATAGCCGTCGTCGCGCCGGCCCACCACATGCAGGAAGAGATTGAGCTTGGCCGGTGCCGGCAGTACCAGTGTGTCGCCGGAGGGGTTCATGGCTGCGGGCGCCAGTCGTGGACGATCAGGGTGAAGCGGTCGTCGCCGTGGCTGGCGCGGATGCGGTGGGGCAGTTCCAGTCCGGCGACGGTCTCGTAGCGGTCGAAATGCAGCTCCCAGCCGAGCTGACGCAGCTCCTGCAGCCGGCCGTTTTCATCATGGAGGGCCTCCGCGCGGGCGTTCGGCCAGGGCAGGCCGCGCACCCAGTATTGCAGGGCTTCCACCGGCAGCCAGAGTCCGGTCAGTCGCCAGGCCAGCTCCGCCGGGGTGGTGGCGGTGACCTGTTCGCGGCCGGTATCCAGGGTGGCTTCGTGCGTGTCCCAGTCCAGGCGGGCGCCGCCCAGGCCCATGGGGCCGGAAAAGCGGATCTGGCCCTCTTCGTGGCGCTGGGTCCAGTCCAGGGTGGCGCTGCCGCTGTCCTGGACCGAGCGGTAGCCCATGCGCGCGCGCAGGTCCCACTGCTCGAGCGCCGCCGGGTCGTCGAAGTGCAGGTCATCGGGCACCACGGGCAGGGTCTGGCAGCCGGCCAGTGTGAGCATCGCCAGCAGTGCGGGTGCGCTCCGGCGGGCCATCCTGTAGGCGAGCTCCTTCACTCCAGCAACCGCTCCCGGACTTCTTCAAGATGGCGGCTGTCCGGGTCCTTTTCGTGGGCTTCTTCCCAGATTTCCCGGGCTTCCTCATGTCGGCCCAGACTCCAGAGTACTTCCACCAGGTGGGCGCCCACTTCGCCGTCCGGGAACTCCTGCCAGGCGGCTTCGATGTACTCCAGGGCTTCTTCCTGTTTGCCCAGGTTGAACAGCACCCAGCCCATGGAGTCCATGATGGCCGCGTTGTCCGGCCTCATTTCCAGGGCTCGTTCGATGTATTCCAGGGCTTCTTCGTGCCGGTCCGTGCGATCGGTGAGGATGTAGCCCCGGGCGTTGAGGGCGTGCACGTCATCCGGGTCCTGGGCAAGGATGCGCGCCAGGTCGTCCAGGGACTCTTCGATCCGGTCCAGGCGTTCGGCGGTCAGTGCCCGGGCATAGAGCAGATCCCGGTGGCCAGGCAGCTGTTCCAGCGCCTCGTCCAGCAGGGCCATGGCTTCTTTCGGCTGGCCATGGGACTTGAGCAGTTCCGCCTGGGTGGCGTAGATCGTCGGCAGGTGCTCCGGATAGTGGTCGCGCAGGTCCTCCAGCAGTTCCGTGGCCTGTTCCGGCCGGTCGGTCTCGTGATACAGCCGGGCCGCCTGAAGGCGAGCTTCGTAGCGGTGGTCCCGGTCGGCCACCTGCAGGTAGTGTTCGATGGCCTCGTCCAGTGCTCCTTCCTGCTCCGCGGCCTGGGCCAGATAGAAACGGATCTGGTCGGGCCGGTAGCCCTCGTCGAGAAGATCCCGGAGGGTTTCGCGGCTGGCCGAGGGAGAGTCGAATTCCAGGCCGTAGAGGGCCAGTGAATAGCGCAGGTCCTGGTCATGGGGGTCCAGTTCGGCCAGTTCCTGAAGCTGTTGGTAGGCGGTCTTGTCGCGCCCCTCTTCAAGCAGCAGGCGTACATAGGCGATGCGTGCCTGGCGTGAGTCCGGGGTCTTGCGCACCAGCGAGCGAAGCCGGGCCAGGGCTTCGTCGGTGCGGCCGAGCGCATGGAGGATCTGGCCTTCGAGAATGGCGGCCTTGTGGTGCTCGGGGGCCTGTTTCAGGCTCCGACGTACTGCTTCCAGAGCCTCTTTCGGCTGGTCCTGCTGGTGCAGGTGGAGTGCGCGCGCATGCCACAGCGATGGTTGCTCCGGGTAGCGCTCGGCCAGCGAAGCCAGGGCTTCGAGCAGACCCTCGTTGCCCATGGGGTCGAGGCTGCGGGCGTGGCGCACCAGGCTGGCCAGGGCCTCCTCCGGATCCTCGGCAAGCAGGCGGTCGATATGTTTCGCGGCCTGCTCCGGGCGGCCCAGGCCGATTTCCGCCAGTGCCGCCAGCTCCAGTGCCTCGGTGGAGGGCTCCACCTCCAGCCAGAGTTCCGCCATTTCCAGGATCAGTTCGTGGTCCTGTATATAGGCGGCCAGGCGCGTGGCCCGGGCGCGCACCAGGGGGCTTTCGACGCGGCGGGCGGCGCGTACATAGTGTTCCAGGCTCAGCGAGAGGTTGCGTTGCTGGGCGGCCACCTCGGCGATCAGCAGGTCCGCCAGGACCTCTCCGTCGTATTTCACGGCCGGGCGCACGACCTGTTCGGTGAAAGTGTCGGCTTCGGCGGGCTCCGCGGGGGCCTTGTCCTTCGTGGGGTCTTCCGGCGCCCGGTCCGGCATCAGCGCGGCGCAGCCGGAGGTAAACAGGGCCAGGAACAGCAGCTGGGTCAGACGCAGGTTCATGCGGGATTCGTCGAGTCCATGATGTCAGGGGAGCCAATGATGGCACAGGGCCCGGCCGCTGGACAGCGTGTCGCGGCGGCGCTGTACATTGTTTCGGGTCGATAATTCGCGCAAAATGCGCCACCCTTGCGCGGGCGGCGTGACACCGGATACCGGGACAGGCATGGAGTTACTGGCGGCAGGCGTCAATCACACAACGGCGGAGCTGGCCCTGCGCGAGCGGCTGAACTTTGCCGAGCCCGAGATTCCGGCGGCGCTGGAGTCTCTGCGCCGGCTTCCCGGTATTGCCGAGGCGGCCCTGCTGTCCACCTGCAACCGCACCGAGATCTACGCCCTGCTGGACGGCCCCGTGCCGGATCTCGCCCAGTGGCTGTGCCACTGGCACCGGCTGGAGTCCGCGCCGGTGCGCGAGAGCCTCTATTACCATCACGGCAACGAAGCCCTGCGGCACATGATGCGGGTCGCTTCCGGGCTGGACTCGCTGGTCATGGGCGAGCCCCAGGTGCTCGGGCAGATGCGCGAGGCCTATGCCCGGGCGCACGAGAACCGTGCCCTGGGCAACGAGCTGGCAGGTATTTTTCAGCATACCTTCTCGGTGGCCAAGCAGGTGCGCACCGATACCGGCATCGGCGCCAATCCGGTTTCCGTGGCCTATGCGGCGGTCTCCTTCGCGCGTCATATCTTTTCCGAGATCAGCGGCACCCGGGCGTTGCTGATCGGCGCCGGAGAGATGATCGAGCTGGTGGCGCGCTATTTGCACGAACAGCAGGTTCGCGAGCTGATCGTGGCCAACCGGACCCTGGCGCGGGCCGGCGAGATCGCCGACGAGGTGGGCGGCACCAGCATTGTTCTCGAGGAGATTCCGGTGGCGCTGGAGCGCGCCGACATCGTGGTCTCCTGTACCGCCAGCCCCGTGCCGGTGCTTGGCAAGGGCACGGTCGAGCGCGCGCTGAAGAAGCGCCGCCACCGGCCCATCTTCATGGTGGATATTGCCGTGCCCCGGGACATCGAACCGGAAGTGGGCGACCTTCAGGATGTGTACCTGTACACGGTGGATGATCTGCACGAGGCCATCGACGAGAACGTGCGCCAGCGCCAGGAGGCCGCCCGGGAGGCCGAGGAGATTATCGAGGCGGCCCTGTCCGAGCATGAACGCAGCCGTCGCGAAGCGGAGGCGGTGGACACGCTGCGCGCCTACCGCGAGCAGGTCAGGGAGCTGGCCGACAAGGAACTGGAACGTGCGCTGGGGCAGTTGCACAAGGGTGTCGAGGCCTCGCAGGTGCTCGAGCGTATGCAGCACAATCTGGTGAACAAGATACTGCACGGCCCCAGTGTGGAGCTGCGGCGGCTGGCGGGAGAAAATCGCATGGAGGCGCTGCTGCTGGCGCGGGAATTGCTTCTCCGGGAGAAGAGCCCGGAACAGGATGATGGCAAGAAATGAAGGAAAGGCTGCGACACAAGCTTGATCGTCTGGTCGAGCGCCACGAGGAGCTCGAGGGACTGCTTGCCGACCCGGATGTCATCGGCGAGCGGGACCGTTTCCGCAAGCTGTCCATGGAGTACTCCGAACTGGAGGAAGTGGTGGCCTGCCACCGGCAATGGCGCGAGACCCTGGAGAACCTGGAAGAGGCGCAGGCGCTCGCCGGCGACGATGACCCGGAAATGCAGGAACTGGGGCGCGAGGAACTCGCCCGCTGCCGGCAGCACTGCGAGGAACTGGAAACCCGCCTGCAGACCCTGATGCTGCCCCGGGACCCGCGTGACCGCTGCAACGTGTACCTGGAGATTCGCGCCGGCACCGGCGGTGACGAGGCCGCGCTGTTTGCCGGGGATCTGTTCCGGATGTATTCGCGTTACGCGGACCGGCAGGGCTGGCGGGTGGAAGTGGTCAACGCCCAGGAAGGGGAAATGGGCGGCTACCGCGAGATCATCTGCCGGGTCAGCGGCGAGCGGGTGTATTCGCGTCTGAAGTTCGAGTCCGGCGCCCACCGGGTGCAGCGGGTGCCGGCCACCGAAAGCCAGGGGCGCATTCATACTTCCGCCTGCACGGTGGCGGTGTTGCCCGAGGCCGAGGAGATCGAGGAAGTGGAAGTGCGCAACGAGGACCTGCGGGTGGACACCTTCCGTTCGTCCGGCGCCGGCGGCCAGCACGTCAATACCACGGATTCGGCGGTGCGGCTGACCCACCTTCCCACCGGTGTGGTGGTCGAATGCCAGGACGAGCGCAGCCAGATCAAGAACCGCCACAAGGCCATGGCCCTGCTCAAGGCCCGCCTGCTCGACGAGCGCCAGCGTGCCCAGCAACAGGAGCAGGACGCCACGCGCAAGTCACTGGTGGGCAGTGGCGACCGCTCCGAGCGGATCCGCACCTACAACTTTCCCCAGGGCCGGCTTACCGATCACCGGATCGGGCTGACGCTGTACCGTCTTGAAGAGGTGCTTCAGGGAGACCTTGAAGAGGTCATCGGCTCCCTGGAGGCCGAGCATCAGGCGGAACAGCTGGCGGCGCTGGCGGACGCCTCCTGACGGGCCCGCATACATGGCTACCTTGACGGAGCTGCTGCACGAGGGTCGCGCGCTGCTGGAGGAACACTCTCCCAGTGCCGATCTGGATGCCCGGGTTCTGCTCGCCCATGTACTGGGCCGCTCCGAAACCTGGTTGCGTACCTGGCCGGAGCATCGCCCCGGCAGGGAAGAGGCCGGGCGCTACCGGGCCCTGCTTCGCCACCGTGCGCGGGGGTGTCCGGTGGCCTACCTGACCGGCGAAAGGGAGTTCTTCGGCCATTCGTTCCGTGTATCCGAAGCCGTGCTGATTCCCCGCCCGGAAACCGAACTGCTGGTGGAAGCCGTGCTGGAGCGGTTGCCCGGGGAGAATGCCGCGCGGGTGGCGGATCTGGGCACTGGCAGCGGCGCCATTGCCGTGAGCCTGGCGCTGGCCCGCCCGCAATGGACAGTCCTGGCCACGGATGAAAGTGACGAAGCCCTGGAGCTGGCGCGCGTCAATGCCCGCGCGCTGGGCGCCGGTAATGTATCGCTGAGCCGGACGCACTGGTGCGCGGACCTGCCCGGCGACCTGGACGCGGTGGTGAGCAACCCGCCCTATGTGGCCGAGGGGGACCCGCACCTGAAGGAAGGCGACGTTCGTTTCGAGCCGCGCGCTGCCCTGACCGCCGGGCCCGAGGGCCTGGATGCCCTGCGTGCCATCGTGGAACAGGCGCCGGCGCATCTTGTCCCGGGTGGGCTGCTCGCCCTGGAACACGGTTACGATCAGGGTGAAGCGGTACGCGCCCTGATGCATGAAGCCGGGCTTGCCGCCATTGAGACCCTGCGGGATCTGGCAGGCCATGAAAGAGTGACGGCAGGTTGCCGGTGAATGGACGTTGGTGCCCGGCGTTCAGCGCCCGGGTGCCGTCTCCTTGCCGCTTTTCCCTTGTCCCTTGCTCCTTGCTCCTTGTAACTTTCCCCTTGCTCCTCCACTCCCCGAGGCCCTTCCATGTTCAGTGACGACCAGCTTCTTCGCTACAGCAGGCAGATTCTTCTGCCCCGGTTTGATGTGGCCGGGCAGGAGGCCATGGCGGCTGCCCGGGTGCTGATCGTGGGCGCTGGCGGGCTGGGCTGTCCGGTGGCGCTTTATCTGGCCGGGGCCGGTGTGGGCCGGATCGAAATCGTGGACCCGGATCATGTGGAAGCCTCCAATCTGCACCGGCAGGTGGCCTACCGGGAAAGCGATCTGGGCCAGTCGAAGGCCGAGGCGCTGGCCGGGCAGCTGCGTGCGCTGAACGGGGAAGTGACCGTGAACGCGCATGTCCGCCGTGCGGATTCGCAATGGCTGGCGGAGCAGGTGCCCGGCGTGGACCTGGTGCTCGACTGCACCGATCATTTCGAGATACGCGATCAGCTCAATCGTGCCTGTCACGCCGCACGGGTGCCGCTGATTTCCGGCGCGGCCATTCGCATGGAAGGCCAGCTTGTCGCCTTCGATTTTCGCGAGGATGACAGTCCCTGCTATGCCTGTGTTTACGGAGAGGGCGCCGCGCCGAGCACCCTGTGCAGCGAGTCCGGGATTCTCGGTCCGGTGGTGGGCACCATTGGTACCCTGCAGGCGCTGCTGGCCATGCGCCTGTTGTGTGGTGAAAGCGTGGGCAGCTGGTTGCACATATTCGATGGCACCGGCCTGGAGTGGCGCCGGCTTCGACTGCGTCGGGATCCCGCTTGCCCGCTATGCGGAAGCGCATGATGCTACCAGCGGCCAGCCGATCGGTGATCGGCTGTCGCGAGCTTTGCGATCCCGCACAACCCGTTTTCACATCCTTCAGTCTCTCCGGACGTTCTGAAGCCCTGATGGTCCTTTCGTAGAAACGCTTCCCGGCACAAGACTCCGGTTTGATCCTTTCCGCTTATGACAAAGGATTTTCCCCTCAGGTTAATGACTCTCGCCCGGTGGCCGGACCAATAATGGACGCCCGCACGCCGCAGGTGGGCTGGGGGATTGTCCCGTTAAAGGAGGCATCGGAAATGCTTGGTCGCCGAGGCTGTTGGTCATGGTTGCTCGCGGCGCTGATTGCGTTGAAGGTCGTGTCCGCGCCCGTATCCGCGGACGAGTTCTACATTCCCCCGGGGTCGCTTGCGGAGTCGCGGCCGGGTGATGTGCTCCGCTGGCGTGAAGCGTCGGCGGGTCCGCCCGCGGCCAGGGAACTGGCTGATGCCTGGCAGCTGATGTATCGCTCCACCGATGCACGGGGTGAGCCCGTGGCGGTGACCGCAACGGTGCTGGTGCCTCGGCGTGGTGATCAGACGGAGATGCCGGTGATTGGTATGGGTCCGGGAACCCAGGGGCCGGCTTTTCGCTGCGCGGCATCGCGAATGATCGACCAGGGTGCCTTCTACGAACAGGCGGCAGTCAACGACATGCTCGAGCGCGGCTATGCGGTGGCCATTACCGATTACGAAGGCTATCGCCCGGACCCCGCCGTCACCTACATGGTCGGCCGTTCCATGGGCGCGGCGCTGACCGATGCGGTACGCGCCGCGCAGCGCCTGGAGGCAGTGCACCTTTCCGAAGAGGCTCCGGTGATCTTCAGAGGCTACTCCCAGGGCGGGGGCGCGGCCATGTGGGCGGGGCAGATGCAGCCCGATTACGCCCCGGATCTGGAGCTGGCCGGCGTGGCTGCCGGCGGTGTGCCGGCCAACCTGGCCAATGTGGCGCTTCCCCTGGATGGCGAGCCGGGCTTCGGGGTGATGCTCCATGCGCTGGTGGGCCAGGACCATGCCTACCCGGAGCTCTCGCTGGCTTCCTTTCTCAATGCACAGGGCGCTTCCGCGGTCGAGGAAATGGAGCAGCGCATGTGTGTGCTGGAACTGCTGCAGGCGTTCGCCGGAGAAAGCCTGGACAGCTTCACCGAAAGCAGTCCGCTTACCGCCGAACGGTTGCAGCGGATCGAGGAGAACCGGCTGGGGCAACGCACCATCCATGTGCCGGTTTTTCAGTACCACGAGGAACAGGACGGCCTGGTGGCGTTCGATCAGGCCCGGGCATTGCGTGATCAGTATTGCGCCCAGGGCGTGGAGCTGACCTGGCGCGCGCATGACACCGAGGGGGAAAACGGAATCATCCGTCATATCAACCTGGTGTACCGGGGCAATGCCGGCGTCAACGATTTCATCGAGGCGCGGCTTGCGGGTGAGCCGCCGTCGTCGGACTGCTACTGACCCTGCCGGGCAGGTCCACTCGCCATGGCAAGGCCCGTGCCTGGAGCCGGGAGAGGATGCGATGAAGACATGGACGCTGAAGATGAGGAGTATTCTGTTTGCACTGGTGGCATTGTCGCCTCTGCTGCCCGGCGGGTTGTCCGCCGGGCAGACGTCGCTGGCGCTCGATTATGCCTGTGTGTTTCCGTTGCTCGGTGAACAGCGCCTGGAAGTGGAGGTTGACGGGGATATGCCCCGGTCCGTTTCCGTGGGTGAGGCCACCGGGGAATTCGACATTGATGCGGTGGCTACGGTCAGCGAGGCAACCTGGAACGGAATCCATTTCGTCGGTGGGCGGACCATGAAGGGCGAGGCGCTGGCCAGCGTCCGTATCCGTGGGCCGGACCTGGACCTGTCGGTGGAGGTGCCCATGTCGATGCCCGCTCAATCCATTCCGGACGAGCGCGGTCCTTTCGATGTGAGGGCCCGGGGGGTCACACCGTCTCTGGTCTTCAACGAACCCGGTGAAGTCGAGGTTTCCGTCGGGGATCTTGTCCTTGAGCTGGAACCGGTGGACGCCAACGGCGAACTGACCGGCCTGGGGCCCTTTGAAGCGGAATGCCGGGTGGAGCCCGGCCAGGATCAGCTGTTGCACTGCCTGGCCGTGGGCGAGGCCGAAGCATGCGAGGCGGAAGAAGATGATCGTGCGGAGGACGGCAGGGATGGACTCTTCGCCAGGATCGGCGCCCTGATCATCGCATTGCTGCAGGCCTTGCGGGGGTAGGTGTTGACTGGCTCGGGTGCGATACGGACCTGTGTACGCCGGTAGAGCATTGATAACCGGCCGCCCTGGAAGCTTCCCGGATTACGGCCGTCGGCCTCCATCCGGCTTGCGCGATTCCGAACCGCTCGAATCTGTGGAGGTGGTGCCTTGTCGGGAAGCCCGGGTTCAAGAGCTCCCTCTCTCTTTATGGCTCCTCGGCAGAATTCGTGGGTAACGGGAAGATCAATTATTGATCCCGCCAAGCCGCCAAGCCGCCAGGCACGCCAAGAAAACAGGAATGATTTCGGGGAGCGAGACTGACGGCCTTGAGTTTTATTCAAGCAGTCCGTTGACGGTGCGGGCAATGCCGTTCTTGATCAGAGCC
>SLJS01000368.1 GCA_007135015.1 Alcanivorax sp.
CAAGGGGCAAGAAAGAATAGTCCTTCCCTTCAAGGGCTGGGTGTCACAGAAGGGCCTCCCCAGATGCCTGTAGGAGCGCTGCTTGCAGCGCGAACGGCGCCGGATTCCGGCATGATGCCGTGTTATTCGCGCTGCAAGCAGCGCTCCTACAAGTGCAGCCGTCGCAGTTCCGGGTCGGGGAGGCTGCGTTCCCAGAGGTCGTCGAATTCGCGGCAGAGTTGGCCGGCGCGCGGGTCCAGTCCGCATACCTGTCCGTCTTTCCAGCTGCGGTAGTCCGGCCGCCAGATCACCGCCCGTTCATCGAGCACCAGCCAGGCGGGCCCGGAGCTTTCCGGGTCGTCGAGCAGGCGCATGTCGATGTAGCTGGTAAAGCGCCGCGCCAGGCCGATCAGCAGGTGGCCGCGCTGGACCGCCGAACTGCTGTCGGCAAGCAGGATGCGGATCCGGGTCTTGGGGCTGACACGCACCATGGTGGCCAGCGCGGAGACCACGGATTCGCGGCTCAACAGCTCGAAATCCAGCTCCGGAGCCAGGATGCGCAGGGTGCGTCGCCCCTGCGGGAGAAGGTGATCGGCCGCGGCCTGGAAGTGCGAGGGATTTTCCAGCAGGTGGTGGCCGTCGTATTCTCCGCAGGTCACGTACACGTCAGGCCAGCTCCTTCGCCATCTGCCGGTGGGGGATGCCCGCTTCCAGGAAGGTGCCGCCCACCACGGTAAAGCCCGCCGCTTCGTAGAAGCTGGTGGCATGGGTCTGGGCGTGAAGCGAGATTTCCTTCATGCCACGCGCGCGGGCTTCCTCCTCGGCGGCGACCAGCAGGGCCTTGCCAATGCCCTGGGTGCGGTGGCTTTCGAGCACGGAAAGCCGGCTGATCTGGCCCGAGGGGGTCAGCCGTATGCAGCCCAGCGGGTAGCCGTCGTCGGCGCGAGCCAGGAAATGGATGGACGCCTCGTCCTCGCCGTCCCATTCCATGTCCTCGGGCACCCGCTGCTCCTGGACAAAAACTTCCTTGCGAATCCGTTCCAGATCCTGCCGGCCTTCCTGCCAGCTGCTGCGCTCGATCCTGAAATCCATCTTCTCTTTACTCCAGGGGCGCAAAAAAGCCCTCTTCGATCCATTCATCCAGCAACTCCCTTGCATCTGTATTCAACAGGGGGCGCAAGGCCTCCCGCGTGTACACCCGGGACCCGGCCAGCCGGGCGGCCAGGGCCCGCTGTCCAGGCCGCAGGGGCCAGTCCTGACCATTGATCCAGGCGCGATCATCGTCGAGCAGCATGCGCGCGCCGCCATGGCGGACCAGACTTGCGTCCGGGACAGCGGCGCGAATTTGCCTGTTGTCCACGGCAAAATCAAGCGCATACTGTCGGGGCGTGCTGCACACCCGTGCCAGGCCCCGCCGGGCCGCCGGGGAATCCAGCAACGGCGCCACCGTATCCCGGATCCGCCGGTAATCCTCGTCCGCCAGCACGCCCGGGTCCCGGGCCGGGGCACGGTCCCGGTCGGCAAGCGGCGTCTCCGGGCCTTCCTCCAGCACCTCCGCGGCCATCGCGGCCAGCAGGTCCCGGGCCGCCGGCGCGCGCAGGCCCACCGACCAGGTCACGCAGTCGCTGTCGGCGGCGACGCCGTGATGGGCCACGCCCGGCGGAAGATAGAGCACATCGCCCGGGCCCAGTTCGAATTCCTCCTCCACGGGCATCTCTTCCAGCAGGGAAAGGTCCGGATGGGAGCGAAGCCGGGTGTGCTCGTCACAGACCGGCCCGAGCTGCCAGTGCCGCCGGCCCCGGGCCTGGATCAGGAAGACGTCATAGCGGTCGAAATGAGGCCCCACGCCGCCTCCGGCGGCAGCATAGCTGATCATGATGTCCTCGAGCCGCCAGGCGGGCAGGAACGCGAAGCTGTCCAGCAGCAGCGAGACCTCGGTGAGATAGTGATCCACGGACTGGACCAGCAGGGTCCAGTCGCGCTGCGGCAGGGCGCGGAAGCTGTCCTCATCAAAGGGGCCGTGGCGCAGCCGCCATTCGGCGGTTTTGCCGCCGGTGATCAGCCGGGATTCCACTTCCTCGTCCAGGGCCAGACTGGCCAGCAGATCCGGGTCCGGGTGATCCAGGCCGCCGGCCGCCGCCCGCATGACCAGGGGTTCCTTCTGCCAGTAGCGTCCGAGAAAGTCTTCGGCGGGCAGGGGAAGCCGGAACCAGGGCCGCATGGCTGCCTCAGATCCCCCGCGCCTGGTCGGCGGCATTGCCGGTGTAGGTGGCGGGGGTGAGTTCGCGCAGGCGCTTGCGCTCGGCCTCGGGGATTTCCAGGCCGTCGATCAGCTCGAGCAGCACCTCCCGGGTAATGGGTTTGCCCCGGGTCAGTTCCTTGAGGCGTTCGTAGGGGTTGTCGATGCCGTAGCGGCGCATCACGGTCTGGATGGGCTCGGCGAGCACTTCCCAGGCATTCTCCAGGTCGGCATCAATGCGCTGCGGGTTGGCCTGCAGCTTGCCGATGCCCTTGAGCGAGGCCTCCCAGGCGATCAGCGCATGGGCCAGGGCCGGTCCCAGGTTCCGCAACACCGTGGAGTCGGTGAGGTCCCGCTGCCAGCGCGACAGGGGCAATTTGGCCGCCAGGTGGTCGAGCAGGGCGTTGGCGATGCCCAGGTTGCCCTCGGAGTTCTCGAAGTCGATGGGATTCACCTTGTGGGGCATGGTGGACGAGCCCACTTCGCCGGCCACGGTCTTCTGGCCGAAATAGCCCAGGGAGATATAGCCCCAGACGTCCCGGTCGAAGTCCAGCACCACGGTATTGAAGCGCATCAGCGCCTGGCAGTACTCGGCGATGCAGTCGTGGGGCTCGATCTGGGTGGTCAGCGGATTCCACTCCAGGCCCAGGCTCTCCACGAAGCCCTGCGCCAGCGCCGGCCAGTCCGTGTCGGGGCAGGCGGCCAGATGGGCGTTGTAGTTGCCCACGGCGCCATTGATCTTGCCGAGCAGGGCCACGGAGGCGAACTGCTCGCGCTGGCGGCGCAGCCGGGCCACCACGTTGGCCAGCTCCTTGCCCAGGGTGGTGGGGGAGGCGGACTGGCCGTGGGTGCGCGAGAGCATGGGCTGGTCGGCCAGTTCGTGGGCCCGCTGGCGCAGTTCAGCGATGATCCGGTCCATCACCGGCAGCAGTTCGGCGCGGGCCTCGTCCAGGATCAGGCTCCAGGAGAGGTTGTTGATGTCCTCGCTGGTGCAGGCGAAGTGGACGAACTCGCTGATGGCCTCCAGTTCCGGCTGGCCGGCAAAGCGTTCCTTGATGTAGTACTCCACCGCCTTGACGTCGTGGTTGGTGGTGGCCTCGATCTCCTTGACCCGCCGGGCGCCTTCCAGGTCGAAGTCCTCGCCCAGGCCCTCCAGGGTTTTCAGGGCGGCGGCGCCGGGCTCGGTGAGCTCGGGGATGCCGCCATGGCGTGCCAGCCAGCCCAGCCAGCGCACCTCCACCCGCACCCGGTTGCGGATCAGCCCGTATTCGCTGGTGATCGGGCGCAGCGCGTCGCACTTGCCGGCATAGCGGCCATCCACCGGGGACAGGGCGGTAAGCGGGTTCAGGGTCTCGGCCATGCGGGGCTCTCCGGGCTCCAGAAATCGGGGGCGCAATGATACTAGGTTCCCCGCCAGCCAGCCACGGCTGGCCCCCGGAGGGGCGCCGTGGTCGGTGATCGGTTGTCGGCGGTCGGTAAACCGGAACAACAGCCGTAGCCCGGGTGGAGCGAAGCGTAACCCGGGGCCGCGAAGCGGCAATCCCCTCCCTGAACATGCATC
>SLJS01000281.1 GCA_007135015.1 Alcanivorax sp.
ATTACATGGCATTTGGTGCAATATCCGGGCTAACCGACATGAAGCTCGGTTACCTGCTGAATTTCGGCGAGGCTCTGATCAAGAACGGCATTACCCGCACCGTCAACGGACTGCTTGAATATAACTCAAGGCCGTCAGTCTCGCTCCCCGAAATCATTCCTGTTTTCTTGGCGTGCTTGGCGGGATCAATAATTGATCTTCCCGTTACCCACGAATTCTTCCGAGGAGCCCATCCTGATTGTCTCTGACGCGCTTGCGGCTTGCTTTTGCGGGACATGAGGCATATTTCCCGTGATGCAGTGCGCGTCGTGGAAAGCCGTTACGTCTTCGCGGAATCGGGTCGCCGGGTCCGTAACCGAGAAATCCTTCGTGCTCTCCACGAAAGGAGGAACATGAGGGAAGTCCTTAAACCCCGTCCCGGATGTTGCGCCAAACGACTCGTAAAGCGGGTGGTGTGACGATTCGGGCCTGCCATGCAAGAAGCTTCCGTGAATGGTTCGCGCTCCTTGTTTGCAAGTGTGCACGGCTGGGTCGTGATTGTTCGCACATTTGCGTAAGCCGGGCTTCCGATTCCGGAACGGCTTGCTAGCAACGGAACCCAAGCAGATGCACCTTGATGCAATAGAGGAGATGAAAGATGAAAGCACTCATCCCCTTTGCCGCAATGATTGCACTGGCGTTTCTGGTCGGTGCCCTGTTCACCCCGATGGTGCATGCCGGCTTCACCGAGGACCCGGCGGCTGAAACCGTTCACCAGCAGTTCGGTGAGGATGCCGAGGAAGATGAGGACGAAGAGGAAGACGAGGACGAGGAGGATGACGCGGCCTGGTAAGGGCTTGAGCGTCACTCTGCGAGAATTGCTCTCTCCCTGAGTGAAGGGCCCGGCGCAACGCGTCGGGCCCTTTTTTCGCGTTGTGGCATCGAGTGGCGAGAGGCAAGGTTGTTCGAAAGGAGAGTTTCGCAAAAGGGCAATTCAGAACAGAACCTTGCTGGAGAGTCCCCTCTCCCCTGGTGGGAGAGGGGCAGGGAGAGGGGGAGGAAGTACGGGAAAGCGTCGAGGATTGCGGCTTCCGTAGCCTCACCCTCTCCCCAACCCCTCTCCCATCAAGGGAGAGGGGCTTTTACGACAACCCCATAGGAAGGGAAAGGAAGCCATACGGTAGCGGCAGGTGCCCGGATCCGGGAAAGACCCCCTTCCGGCCTCTGACCACTGGACACTGAGCGCCGCGCCTCTGGCCGGCACTTGCTGATCGCCGTAGACTCGGAATCTGGTGACTGGGCCGGGGGCAGGCTGTGCTGTGATCGGCAACCGCGCTGTAACGCCCACAGGCTCCGTGCATCTGCGTTACCGGGTGTCCGCGATCCGGGTCAGGGTCGGCGGGCCGTTGAAGATCCATCTGTGGAGACAGAAAATGACCGAGAAGACAAACCGAATGAATCCCCTGGCGGCCACGCTGGGTGCGGCCTTTGTGGCTTCCTCCCTGTCCGCGACCGTGGCGCACGGCGCACCGGCCGAGGGCAACCCCTTTTCCGCCCGGGATCTGGGGAGCGGCTACATGCAGCTGGCCGAGGGCGCCTGCGGCGAGGGCACCTGTGGTGAAGGCACCTGTGGCGAAGGTGACAAGGACAAGGATGGTGAGGGAAGCTGCGGTGAAGGAACCTGTGGTGAAGGCTCCTGCGGCGGCGACGGTGACAAGGATGGTGAAGGCGCTTGTGGTGAAGGCACCTGTGGTGGCTGATCATGAGCCTGTCTCAGTCTGAAAATGCACCCGTACAGGGTGCCGGACTCGGTCTGCGGCGGGCCCTGCTGGGCCCGCTGTCCGAGCCGGTGCCCAATCCGCCGGATTTCCTGGAAGTGGCGCCGGAGAACTGGATCCGCATGGGCGGAAGGCGCCGGCGCCGTTTCGAGGAATTCACGGAGCGGTTTCCCTTTACTGCCCACGGGCTCTCGCTTTCCCTGGGTGGTCCCGAGCCCCTGGATTTCGGCCATCTTGCCGAGATCCGCGAGTTCCTGCGGCGCTACAATGTGCGCTGTTATACGGAACACCTGAGTTATTGCAGCGACCATGGCCATCTTTATGACCTGATGCCGATCCCCTTCACCGAGGAGGCAGTCCATTACGTCTCGGAGCGAATCCGCCAGGTGCAGGACTTTCTCGGCGAGCGCATCGGGATTGAGCATGTAAGCTATTATGCGGCCCCCGGGGCAAGGATGAGCGAGTCCGAGTTCGTCAATGCGGTGCTCGAGGAAGCCGATTGCGGACTGCTACTTGACGTCAATAATGCCTATGTGAACAGCATCAACCACGGGTATGACCCCCGGGAGTTCATTGCCTCGCTGCCGGGCGAACGGATCATGTATGTCCATGTCGCCGGGCATCATGACGAGGACGTGGACCTCAAGATCGACACCCATGGCAGTGAGGTGATCGACCCGGTCTGGTCGCTGCTGGACCTGGCCTACAGCCGTTTCGGGGTGCTGCCCACGCTGCTGGAGCGTGATTTCAACTTCCCGTCCACAGGCGAGCTGCTGGCGGAAGTGGACCGCATTCGTCAGGCACAGGAGGCCGTGGCGCACGAGACGGCCGGAAGGGTCTGGCGATGAGTGAGGATTTCAGGACGGTACAACGGCGTTTTGCCGCCTGGATTCGGGACCCGGAAAGCAACCCTCCTCCCGAGAACATTGAATCCAGGCGAATGGAGATCTATCGCCGGCTTTTCTACAACAATCTGGAAGGGTTCCTGCGCAACGGTTTTCCGGTGCTTTATTCGCTGCTGAGCGCGGAGCGCTGGCAACGGCTGGTTCGCGCTTTCATGGCCGGTCATGCCGCGCAGTCACCCTATTTCGTGGAGATTCCCGGGGAGTTCGTTCAGTGGCTCGCTACGGACCATGAGCCGGAGCCGGAAGACCCGCCCTTCATGGCGGAGCTTGCGCACTACGAGTACATGGAAGTGGTGCTGACGACCAGCACGGACGAGATTCCCGCCACCGGCTACAACCCCGAGGGTGACCTGCTTGCCGCCGCGCCGATGGTGTCACCATTGATCTGCGTGCTCGCCTATGCCTGGCCTGTGCATCGTATCTCCGCCGAGTTCCAGCCGTCCGAGCCGCTGGAACAGCCGGTATGGCTGCTGATTTACAGAAACCGGGCCGACCGGGTTCGTTTCATGGAGATCAATGCACCCACGGCCCGTTTGCTGGAGCTTCTCGAGCAGTCACCGCTGTTGCCCGGGCGTTTGCATCTGGAACAGCTTGCCCGTGAGCTTGGCTACAGTGATCCGGCTGAGGTAGTGCGTTTCGGCGCAGACATGCTGGAGCAGCTTCGCCAGCGCGATATCATTCCCGGAACCCGCCTTGAGGATGTAGAAAAGCTCTGAGCCATGTGCCCCGAAAGATGTGGCGCCTTCGCTTTTCGGGTTCGTCCGAAGAATCTGTGGGCAAGACGTGGTTCGCCATGAACGCCAAGCCTATGATATAAGGCATTATTTATTGTACAGAGCGCGAAATCGAGCGCCTTGGATTCGGATACCGCTTTTTTAAGGACTCTCGCCAGGCCGCCAAGCACGCCAAGGGAATGGTATGTCATGACAGAGGATGAGATAGGGAAGCAGGTCTTCGATGCAGCGGTACGTATTCATCGTGAACTCGGCCCGGGATTGCTTGAGAAAGTTTACGAGGTCGTTCTCGCCCGTGAACAGTGATTGTCGAGCTCAAGTGCGTCGAAAGGCCTGGTAACGTGCACAAGAAGCAGCTGCTCACTTACTTGCGGCTAACC
>SLJS01000247.1 GCA_007135015.1 Alcanivorax sp.
CCGCCGTCAGGCGCACATGCTCCTTCAGCCGTAGTCCCTGCTACGGTTTCAGTCGCGAGCACGCCTGACGACGCCCATCCGCGGCGCGAATTACATGGCATTTGGTGCAATATCCGGGCTAAGGGCTCTGCACAGAGATTTCCAGCCGGCGTCTGAGTTCGGGAAGAGACACTTCCAGTGCGGTGGGTCCCGGGTCCGTTTCGGCGATAACCTCCATGTCCAGAATCTCCTCCGGCATGGTTTCCGGCACGCGCACGCGCACGCGCACGCATACCGGAGTGTCCGCGACGGCATCCACCCAGCGGGTCAGCTCCCGGTCCACATACTGTGAGGCTCCGTCGCATTCCGGATCGAGGAAGAAGGTATGTTCCCAGTTGTCGGCTTCCCGTTGGTGGGCACGATACCGGAATCGTACCCGGGCTTCGGCGCGAGGAAGGTACCGGAAGAGAAAGATCTCCGTGTTGCCCGGCGCGATACTTCGCGGTGGCGGCCCTTCCATTTCGGGCTGCTCCATCAGCACCAGCTCCAGCCCCTCGTAATGCACCTCGTCCATGGCCTCCATGCTCCAGCGCCCCTGTCCCAGGTACTCCACCGTCGCCGGAGAAGCATCTCCCCGTGCCGCCCGCACCGGATGCCATCCTCCAGGAAGGTCCATCTCCAGCTCCAGGGCCTCGCCGGCAAGTGTGTCGGGCAGCTCCAGGGCATACTGCCCGGTCGGCCCGGTGCGGGTCTCCTTGAGCACTTCTCCGGCGGCGTTGCGCACCTGTACCGTACGCCCGGCAATACCGGTGCCTTCAGGCTCCGCCCGGGCGGGCTGCCGCGTGCCGACAATGCCGCCGCTGATCAGGGTGCCGGACGGTCGGCACTGATAGCCGGGAGCCACGCCGGGGAGCTGCCCCGGCTGCAACTGTCCCTGCACCGCGGGCTCCGACGGCAACGCAGTCCAGTCCATGCCTCCGCCCGCCAGCAGCCGGCCGCTGCCGCCACTGCCGCCGGGAGCCGGCGCCGCACCCCCGGCCCCACCGTCCAGATCCAGTTCGATGGCATCAAGATTTCCGAAGGGGGCGAGCAGCACCAGGGTTCCGCCACCTCCGCCGCCGCCGCCGGAATGCTCACCGCCCCGGCCCGGCGCACCGCCGGCCCCGATGCTTCCGGGACCCTCGATCCGGCCCGCCCGCAGGTACACAACGCCGCCTCCCGCGCCGCCGGCGGAAGCCAGCTCGCGGCCCCGGGCCCGGCTGCCGGCGCCTCCGCCACCACCAAACACCACCCTGGAGGCCCGGGCCGCGACCGCCGCACCGCCACGACCGCCCAGGGGCTGCCCCTCGACGTCCCGGCCCTCCTCACCGACGCGTCCCCCGCCTCCTCCGCCGCCGCCGGAAACCTCCAGGTTGTCCAGGCTCAGGCTGTTGCCCCCGCCGCCGGCATTCGCCGGAGCGCCGCGGGCCATGCTGCCACCGGGATAGCCGTCACTGCCTCCACGCGGCACCTGCCGCGGCTCGCGCACCCGGTTATCCTGCACCAGCCAGCGGGGCGACCCGGCAAGCCCTTCGCCCTTGCCGCCGTGCTGGCCGTACCCGGCGGCCAGCTCCCGCGGATCCGGCGCCCGGTAGCGGTAGTCGTTTTCGCTGCCCAGGGCACCGTCGAGGTCAAGGGGCGCGGCACCCCGGAAACCCGCCTCCCGAGCGTCAAGACCGTGGCCCGCCAGCGACAGGGTCCGGCGCACATCCAGCGCCAGCACGCCGCCGCTGCGGCCGTTCCAGGGCAGCGCCGTCAGGTCGCCGGAAAGTGTCAGACTCTCGTACTGGGGAACCCGCACCAGTTGCCAGCGGCTGGCCCCCGGATCCGCCGCGGCGGAAGGCTCCCGCCAGGGATAGGCATGGATCAGCCCTCCTCCCCCGCCGGCACCCCGGACACGAATCCGTTCACCGGAGACTTCCTCCACGCGCAACATTTCGTGATGACCCGCCGCCAGGGTGGTCCAGCCCCGCCCCGTTCCCGTGCCGGCACCGTATTCGGGCGCATTGGCACTCTGGATCCGCGCGCCCTGCACCTGAACCAGCCAGACCAGGTCCCCCGGCGCCAGTTCGCCTTCCCCCCGTGTTTCGCCCAGCGGCACCTCCCGGGCACCGGCCTGGAGGCTCTCCCCTTGCGGAGCGGCCACATAGAGATTGATCACTCCCTGCGCCCGGGTCACGCCATCACTTCCGGGACGGGCACAAAGGCCGGCGGCGGCCGGCAGCGAGCACACCAGCAACAGGCCCAGGATGGTGATTCGCCGCATTTGCGTCTCCTCTGGCCCCTAGTGCAACGCCTCCACGCCGGACACCGGGGCGCCTTCCTCGCCCTCTTCCGGCCAGCCGCATACCCCCTGCTGGCGACATTCCTCCAGCAGCTGCATGGCCGATTCCAGCGTGATCCCCACGAAAGCGACGAACTGCTCGAAGGTCACCCCCTCGCTGGTCAGCAACAGGTCACAGACCACCAGCCGGGGCAGCGTGTCATCACTGACCTCCGGAAAGATCTTCAGGCTGGGGTACATCATGTTCATACGCGGACTGTCCGCCTGGATGACCAGCAGTGCCGAAGGGCGCAGTTCCAGATCAATGCTCAGTAACAGCCCCTGGTCCTCGGCGAAAAGCCGCGCGTCGGCAACGCCCTCGCGCTCCTGCACGTCAGACAGATGCAGCCCGTGGCAGTGATCGCAGATGTAGTAGGGCATGCCGGCACGTTCCAGCCATTTCTCCGTCAGCTCCGCATCCGGCAGGTTCAGTGAAAGCATTTCCGTCCTCCGCGCTGTGTGTACCGGAGCGCTGTCCGGGCGAATGTAAAATATGGCACCCGCGTCCCGGTTTTATTGGAACCGTCCGGTCATGGGGGTATTATCCCGCGATTGCCGAATAACAACAGGGGCTGCAGTCCATGCCTTCCGAAACCATATACGTTGCCTTTCCTTCCAGCGAACATCTCCACCATACCACTGACGGCTTTATCCGGCGCATGCGCGAAGGCGCGACCCGCACCGAACCGGAAGTCGTCGAGGAGATCATGACCCGCTTTCTGGACGAGGCGCTGGAAACCTTCTTTCTCGCCCCGTCCGAAATGCTCGGGCTGGGCCGGGCCATGAAACGCATCGTCCACGTCACCGCGGACACCATATCGCGCACCTCGCACATGGTGGTCAAACGCACCGCGAAGAAGCTGGATATCCAGCAGAATCGCGATGCGGCGGAGTATATGGACAAGATGCGCATGATGCACCCCGACAGCCAGGGCAACGAGATCTGGTATATCGCCTTTCCCATCAGCGATGGGCTGGCCCGCAAGGCCCGTAACGCCATCGAGCTTGCCGAGGCGGGTGACCTGGACCAGGCACTGCCCCGCCTGACCGAGTTTCTTCATGAGCTGACCGACGTGGCCCTGCACTGGTACTTCGAGGAACCCATGAAGCTGCTGGGTTTCGGCCCGGTGATGAAACGGCTGGTGAACATGGCAGTGGAAACCACGCGCAAGGCCACCCACAGCGTGATCAAGCGGGTATTCCGTCACCTCGAGGGCGAACAGATCCGCGAAGCCGCGCGCTACATGGACAGCCTGCTCGTGGAAGGCCCCTACCGCGCGGACACCTGAAACCGGCACAGCGCGCCGCTAGCCCGGATATTGCACCAAATGGCATGTAATTCGCGCCGTGGATGGTCGTCGTCAGGCGTGCTCGCGACTGAAACCGTAGCAGGGACTACGGTTGAAGGAGCACGTGCGCCTGACGGC
>SLJS01000325.1 GCA_007135015.1 Alcanivorax sp.
GTACGGCCGGAATGGACCCTGGGCCAGGCGCTTGCTCATGTCCGTAATTGCGGCGAGAACGAGGACACCATCAATACCATCTATGTCACCGACCGGCGGGGGCAACTGGTGGGCACGGTGGGTCTCAAGCGCCTGGTGCTCGGCGATCCCGACGACCGGGTGGAGAACCTGGTTGCCGGTCCCATGGTCACCATCCACGGCGGCGAGGACCGGGAAGAGGCCGCTCGCCTCATTCAGCACTACGACATTACCGCCCTGCCGGTGGTCGACCCCCGGGGAGCGCTGCTCGGTGTGGTCACCGTCGACGACGTCATGGACGTGGTCGAGGAGGAGACCACCGAGGACTTCCAGAAGATCGGTGGCATGGGCGTGCTGAATCTCAGCCTGCGCGATGCCAGCCTGGCCACCCTGTTCAAGAAGCGGGCCGGCTGGCTGGTCCTGCTGGTCTTCGTGAACATGTTTGCCGGGGAGATCATCGGCGCCTACGAGAATGCGATCGAGGGACTCTTCGTGCTGATGACGTTCCTGCCGCTGGTGGTGGACAGCGGTGGCAACGCCGGCACCCAATCCGCCACGCTGATGGTTCGGGCTCTTGCCACCGGCGACGTGAAGATCGGGGACTGGCTGAAACTGCTTGGCAAGGAGCTCGGGGTCGCGGCGGCCCTGGGCGCGACCATGGCCATCGCGGTATTCATGGTGGCCTATTTCTGGCGCGCCGAAGGCGTCTTTGATGTATCCATGGTTATCGCGCTCGGCATGGTCGGCGTGGTGGTGGTGGGCTCGCTGGTGGGCATGCTGCTGCCTTTCGTGCTGGCCCGGTTCAACCTGGACCCGGCCACCGCCAGCGCCCCGCTGATCACTTCCGTTGCGGACCTGGCGGGTATTGCCATGTACTTCGGGATCGCGGCGATGCTGCTCGGTTTGACGGTATAGGAGCACGCAGCGCGTTGCGCTGCTCCTGGCACGCTCCCTGCGGTCGCTCCCGGCACGGTCGCTGCGCGACCTTCGGGCACGTCGCCTGCGGCGACTTCCAGTGGTGCCACCCTGGGCCCCTTGCCGGGAATCGGGGCCTGTTCGCGCTGCAAGCAGCGCTCCTACGGGTGCCATAGCCCCCTTTGCAGGAGGCCCGGGAAGGCAGTGCTTCTCCGCCGACCGACAACCGCCAACCGACCACCAACGCCCCGAAAGGGGCGTTCCTCGCCACTGCGCCCCTCAGGGATAGTACAAACATTGACAATGTTTGCGGGCCGGCCCTAGCATCCTTGTATGGGAATTCTTTTCCTGGAGCTGATCATGCATGTATCCCTGACCCCCGAGCTGGAGTCTCGTGTCAAGGCGAAGGTTGAAAGTGGCCTGTACAACAATGCCAGCGAAGTCATCCGTGAAGCACTCCGGTTCATGGATACCCACGAAGACTGGATCCACGAAGTGAAGATGGCTCATCTGCGGGAACAGTTGAAAGTGGGCGTTGACCAGCTGAACCACGGCGAGGGTATAGCAGTTGAATCCAGAGCTGCTCTGGATGCCCTGTTTGACGATGTCAGGCGCTAAAATGCCATGTCGGTTTATTGGCTCGTCATTGCACCGGCTGCCAGGAATGACCTCAAGGACATCTACCAATATGGTCTGCTTCACTGGGGACAGAGCCAGTCAGACCATTATCTGGAAACCATCAAGGATCAATTCTGGTCACTGACTGAACAGCCGCTATTGGGCATCGAACGTCCCGAACTCTTTCCCGAAGGCAGAAGCCTGCCTGTCCAGAGCCATACAGTGTTTTACCGGGTTGCCGCCAATCGAATTGAAATTGTACGGGTACTGCATGGCCGCCAGGACCCCGAACGCCATTTGCGGGGGCAAAAGTAGAATGGGAAAGACCGTCGCGCTTCGGGCCGGTTGGCAGTGATCGGTACTCACCAGATGAGCACGCAGCTCGTGGCGCTGCTTCCAGCACGGTCGCTGCGCGACCTTCGGGCACGTCGCCTTCGGCGACTTCCAGTGGTGCCATCCTGGTGGGCCCCTTGCCGGGAATCGGGGCCTGTTCGCGCTGCAAGCAGCGCTCCTGCGGGTGCCATAGCCCCCTTTGCAGGAGGCCCGGGAAGGCAGTGCTTCTCCGCCGACCGACCACCAACGCCCCGAAGGGGCGTTCCTCGCCACTCGCCTCTCGCCACTGCGCCCCGAAGGGGCGCCTATTCAACCGTTACCGATTTCGCCAGGTTGCGGGGCTGGTCCACATCCGTGCCGCGCAGCACGGCGACGTGATAGCTCAGCAGCTGAAGCGGCAGTGTGTAGAGAATCGGTCCGAGCAGTTCGTCGGCCCGGGGCATGGTCACCACACGGATGCCGTCATCCGGCTGGATGCGGGCATTCTCGTCGGCGAAGACATAAAGCCTACCTCCACGGGCGCGAACCTCCTGGAGGTTGGAGCGGAGTTTCTCGACAAGGTCGTTGTTCGGCGCCACGGCCACCACCGGCATATCCTGGTCCACAAGCGCCAGTGGGCCGTGCTTGAGTTCGCCGGCCGGGTAGGCCTCGGCATGGATATAGGATATTTCCTTGAGCTTCAGCGCACCTTCCATGGCGATGGGAAACAGCGGCCCCCTGCCGAGAAAGAGGGTATGGTGCTTCTCGACAAACTCGCCGGCGAGTCTTTCGGTTTCCCCGTCGAGCGCCAGACCCTGCTCGGCCAGCGCGGGCAAGCGGCGCAACATTTCGAGCATGCCCTCGAAATCCGCATCCTCCATGCCCCGCACCCGGGCCAGCGCAAGCACCAGCAGCAGCAGGCCGACCAGTTGCGTGGTAAAAGCCTTGGTCGAGGCCACACCGATCTCCGGGCCCGCACGGGTCAGCAATACCAGTGCGGATTCACGGGTGAGCGAGGAGCCCGCCACATTGCATATGGCCAGCCGTGCGAGATAATTCTCCGAGTTCGCCGCGCGCAATGCGGCAAGCGTGTCCGCGGTCTCGCCGCTCTGTGAGATGGTCACCAGCAACGTATCGGGCATCACAACCGGTTTTCGATAACGGAATTCGCTGGCCACTTCCACCTGGCAGGGCACGCCCGCTATCGACTCCAGCCAGTACCGCGCCACCATGCCCGCGTGATAGCTGGTCCCGCAGGCGACAATCTGGATATTGCGGACCCGTGAAAGGAGCTCACGGGCGTTGTCTCCGAAGGCGGCAAGCAACTGCTCCTCGCTGCCGATGCGGCCCTCCAGGGTATTGCGGATCGCCGCCGGCTGCTCGTGGATCTCCTTGAGCATGAAGTGGCGATACGGGCCCTTCTCCGCATCCTCGTGACTGCCATCGAATTCATGTTCCGCACGTTCTACCCGGGTGCCGTCGGCAGAGACGATATGCACGCTGTCGCGGGTAATCTCCACCACATCGCCCTCTTCCGGGTACAGAAAACGCGTGGTAACCGGAAGCAGCGCAAGCTGGTCCGAGGCCACATAGTTCTCGCCAATGCCGAGCCCCACCACCAGGGGGCTGCCGCTTCGCACCGCCACGATCCTGTCGGGCTGGCTGGCGCTGACCACGGCCAGGGCGTAGGCGCCCTCGAGTTCCGCTGCGGCAAGGCGCACAGCTGCAAAGAGGTCTCCCTGCGCCTGAAGATGCAGGTGGACCAGATGGGCGATGGCTTCGGTGTCCGTGTCCGAGGTAAAGACATAGCCCTGTTCGCGCAAGCGGGCACGCAGTGGCTCAAAGTTCTCCACAATTCCGTTGTGCACCACCGCCAGGGAATCTCCGGAAAGATGCGGATGGGCGTTATGCTCCCGGGGCGGGCCGTGCGTGGCCCAGCGGGTATGGGCGATTCCCAGCAGGCCCTGAAGCTCCGCTTCGGCAACGGCCTTTTCCAGTTCACGGACCTTGCCTTCGCGGCGCACCCGGACCAGCGCGCCCTCCTGCAGCACGGCCAGGCCGGCGGAGTCATAGCCGCGGTATTCCAGCCTGCGCAGTCCATGAAGCAGGATGGGTGTCACGTTTCGCTCGGCAATGGCGCCGACGATTCCACACATTACGCGTCAGTCCTTGTTCTCTGGCCGTTTCCAGCCGGAAATGTTGCGTTGCCGGCCCCGTGCGACGCCCAGTTCCCCGGCGGCCACATCCCGGGTGATCACGCTGCCGGCGCCGACGGTGGCGCCCTTGCCCACATGCACCGGAGCAACGAGGGAACTGTTGGAGCCGATAAAGACCCCGTCTTCCAGTTCGGTGGCGGATTTGTTCACACCGTCATAATTGCAGGTAATGGTCCCCGCGCCCACATTCACATCGCGGCCAATGCGGGTGTCTCCGGCGTAGGTCAGGTGGTTGAGCTTGCTGCCCGGCCCGACATAGGTATTCTTGGTTTCCACGAAGTTGCCCACCCGGGCCGACTCGGCAAGCTCGGTGCCCGGACGCAGCCTGGCGAACGGCCCCACCACACAGTCCTCGCCGACCACCGCGTCCTCGAGCACGGAGTTGGCTTCCACCCGGGTGTTGGCGCCGATACGCACGTTGCGCAACAGGGTATTGGGCCCGATCCGCACACCCGAGTCGATTCGCACCTGGCCTTCCAGGATCACGTTCACATCCAGGGTCACATCGCTGGCACACTCGAGCGTACCACGGATGTCCACGCGGGCCGGATCCAGCAGGGTCACGCCCTGGCGCATCAGTGTCTCGGCCTGGTGGCGCTGCCAGATTCGCTCGAGGCGTGCCAGCTGGACCCGGTCGTTAATGCCGTCGACTTCCCATTCGTGATCCGGCCGGGCAGTCTCGATGGTCATGCCGGCTTCGGCGGCCATGGCGATGACATCGGTCAGGTAGTACTCGCCCTGGGCATTGGCGCTCGACAGGCGCGGCAGGGCTTCGGCCAGCAGGCTCCGTGGCAGCGCGAGAATGCCGGTGTTGATCTCGCGGATGGCAAGCTCTTCCGCCGTGGCGTCCTTTTGCTCCACGTTGCGCTGAACCTTTCCGTCGGCATCCCGAACGATTCGCCCGTAGCCGGAGGGATCGTCCATCTCCAGTGTCATGAGCGCGATCCGGTTCTCGTCGACAAGCTCGACGAACGCCTTCAGCGTCTCCGGGCGAGTCAGGGGTACATCGCCGTAGAGCACCAGAACGCGGCTTTCTTCGATGACCGGCAGCGCCTGGCCCACTGCATGGCCAGTGCCGAGCTGCTCGGCCTGCTCCACCCAGTGGATATCGTTGCCGTCCAGTCTCTCGCGAACCTGTTCGCCGCCGTGGCCATGCACCACGCAGATACGCTGCGGCGATAGCGCACGGGCGGCATCCAGCACATGCTCAAGCATCGGACGTCCGGCAAGCGGGTGCAGGACTTTCGGCAGGCTGGAGCGCATGCGGGTGCCCTTACCGGCAGCGAGAATCACAACTGCAAGGCTCATTTACAGAAACCTCCCTTGGCAGCAGCCCGATGCAAAAAGGGGCAGCTCTCAAGCTACCCCCTTATGCGAGATGCGGCAATATAACAGCCAGGAGCCGGCACGTTCGCGGAACTACTTCCCGCCGCGACCGCCTTTCCTGCGCAGGTGCTCGATGGTACGCAGCTGTGCGAGCGACTCGGCAAGCTGCGCGGCGGCGGCGGAGTAATCCATGTCCTTGTTCTTGCCCTCCAGCGCCTCACGGGCCGCGACCCGGGCCGCCTCGGCGGCCTGCTCATCCATTTCCTCCACGCGCTCGGCCACGTCCGCCAGAATGGTGACTTCCTTTGGCTGCACCTCGAGGTACCCGCCGTTCACATAGAACAGCTCTTCAGTGCCATCGTCCAGCTGCACCCGCACGGGGCCCGGCTGCAGGCTGGTCAGCAGCGGCGTGTGGTGGGGCAGAATCCCCAGGTCCCCCACGGCGCCACTGGCAACCACCATGGTCACCTTGCCGGAGAACATCTCCCGCTCGGCACTGACTATTTCACATCGCATTGTGCTGGGCATCTGTTTCCTCCCGCGGATCAGGCTGCCTGCCGCGCGTTATACGCCTCCAGCACCTCTTCAATGGTGCCTTTCATGTAGAAATCCTGCTCCGGGATATGATCGTATTCCCCGTCGAGGATACCCTGGAAGCTGCGAATGGTCTCCTTCAGGGGCACGTACTTGCCGGGCGCACCGGTGAAGACTTCCGCCACGAAGAACGGCTGGGAGAGAAAACGCTCGATCTTCCGGGCCCGTGCGACTGCCAGCTTGTCGTCTTCGGAGAGTTCATCCATGCCCAGAATGGCAATGATGTCCTTGAGTTCCTTGTAACGCTGAAGCACGGACTGCACACCCCGGGCCACATTGTAGTGTTCCTCGCCGATGATCAGCGGGTCCAGCTGCCGGGAAGTGGAGTCCAGCGGATCAATGGCGGGATAGATCCCCTTCGCGGCGATATCCCGGCTCAGTACCACCGTTGCGTCCAGGTGGGCGAAGGTGGTGGCCGGCGAGGGGTCGGTCAGGTCGTCCGCCGGCACATAGACCGCCTGAATCGAGGTAATGGAACCGGTCTTGGTGGAAGTAATCCGTTCCTGGAGTACACCCATCTCTTCGGCCAGGGTCGGCTGATAGCCCACCGCCGACGGCATTCGCCCGAGCAGTGCCGATACTTCCTGCCCGGCCAGGGTGTAGCGGTAGATGTTGTCGATGAACAGCAGAACGTCACGGCCCTCGTCCCGGAACTTCTCGGCCATGGTCAGGCCGGTCAGGGCCACACGCAGGCGGTTGCCCGGCGGTTCGTTCATCTGGCCATACACCAGCGACACCTTGTCGAGAACGTTGGAATCCTTCATCTCGTGGTAGAAGTCGTTACCCTCACGAGTACGCTCCCCCACGCCCGCGAACACCGAGTAGCCGGAGTGCTCAATGGCGATATTGCGGATCAGTTCCATCATGTTCACGGTCTTGCCCACGCCGGCGCCGCCAAAGAGGCCGACCTTGCCGCCCTTGGCAAAGGGGCAGACCAGATCGATCACCTTGATGCCGGTTTCCAGCAGCTCGTTGCTCACCGCCTGCTCGGCGTAGGTGGGCGCCTTGCGGTGGATGGGCATGCGCTCCTTCTCACCGATATCGCCGGCCTCGTCGATGGGCTCGCCAAGGACGTTCATGATCCGGCCAAGCGTCTCCGCACCCACGGGCACGCTGATGGGCTCGCCGGTATTGTCCACATCGAGCCCGCGACTGAGACCTTCGGTGGAACCCATGGCAATGGTGCGCACAATGCCGTCGCCCAGCTGCTGCTGGACTTCCAGTACCGTGTCCTTGTCCTTTACCTTCAGGGCGTCATATACCGAGGGCACGCTGTCGCGCGCGAACTCGACGTCAATCACGGCGCCAATGATCTGAACAATACGACCGCTACTCATGCTGCTTTCTCCTGACATTCGTTGTGCCCGCGCTATACCGCGGCGGCACCACTGACAATTTCGGAAATCTCCTGGGTGATGGCTGCCTGGCGCTCCTTGTTGTAGATGAGCTCCAGTTCGTCAATCAGGTTGCCGGCATTGTCCGTTGCCGCCTTCATGGCCACCATTCGCGCGGCCTGCTCGCAGGCCTTGTTTTCCACCACGCTCTGGTACACCTGGCTTTCGATAAACCGGGTCAGCAGCCCGTCCACCAGGCCTTCCGGCGTGGGCTCGTAGATATAATCCCAGCGGAACTGGGTGTCGCGATCGTCCTCGGCCGGCGGCAAGGGCAGCAGCTGATGGACGACGGGCTGCTGGGTCATGGTGTTGACGAACTCGTTGTAGACCACGTAAACCCGATCCAGCGTTCCTTCCTTGAACGCGTCCAGTACCACATGGATGTTACCCACCAGGTCCACGACGCTGGGCGCGTCCTCGAGCCCGGTGGTCGATGCCACCACGTTGCCGCCGACGCTGCGGAAGAAGCTCAGCGCCTTGTTGCCGATTACGCAGTAATCGATCTCTACGCCTTCTTTCTGCCAGTGCTTGTTCTCGCGGATGACCCGCTTGAACAGATTGCCGTTGAGACCACCACAGAGCCCGCGGTCGGAGGACACGACGATATAGGCGACCCGTTTTACTTCCTCGCGCTCCTGGAGATAGGGGTGCTCGTAATCCTGGGCCGCGCCGGCCATGTGCGCCACCACCTGACGGATGCGGGTCGCATAGGGCTTGGATTCGGCCATGCGCTGATTTGCCTTGCGCATCTTGCTCGCCGCCACCATCTCCATGGCACCCGTGATCTTGCGGGTGTTCTGGATGCTGGAGATCTTGGTGCGTATCTCTTTTCCGCCTGCCATAAAGCAGCCCCTCGCGTTTTGATCAGCGGCCCGGTCGGAGCTTCCCGGCCAGAGCCACTACCGGATTACCAGGTCTGTGTCGCCTTGAACTTCTCGATGGCCTCGCGCAGCGAGCCCTCGATCTCGCCGCTGAAGTCCCCGCTTTCGTCGATCTGATCAAGCAGTGACTTGTACTCGGACTTCATGAACTCGAGCAGCGAGGCTTCGAACTTGCCGATCTTTTCCAGTTCGACGTCCTTGAGGAAGCCTTCGTTGATCGCAAAGAGCACCACGCCCATCTCGGAAACCTTCATCGGGCTGTACTGAGCCTGCTTCATCAGTTCGGTGGCGCGCTGGCCGTGCTCGAGCTGCTCGCGGGTCGCGTCGTCCAGGTCGGAAGCGAACTGGGCAAACGCCTTGAGCTCACGGTACTGGGCAAGCGCCAGGCGAATACCGCCGCCGAGCTTCTTGATGATCTTGGTCTGGGCCGAACCACCCACCCGGGATACGGAGATCCCGGCGTTCATCGCCGGGCGGACACCGGCGTTGAACAGATCCGTTTCCAGGAAGATCTGGCCGTCGGTAATGGAGATCACGTTGGTCGGCACGAAGGCGGAAACGTCACCGGCCTGTGTTTCGATGATGGGCAGTGCCGTCAGCGAACCGGTCTTGCCCTTCACTTCGCCGTTCGTGGCATGCTCGACGTATTCCTCGTTTACCCGCGCGGAGCGCTCGAGAAGGCGCGAATGCAGGTAGAAGACATCACCCGGGTAGGCTTCGCGGCCCGGCGGGCGGCGCAGCAGCAGTGAAATCTGGCGATAGGCCCAGGCCTGCTTGGTCAGGTCATCGAAGACCACCAGGGCGTCTTCGCCACGGTCGCGGAAGTACTCGCCCATGGTGCAGCCGGAGAACGGTGCCAGGAACTGTGCCGAGGCCGGATCGGAGGCGCTGGCCGCCACAATGATGGTGTGCTCCATGGCGCCATGCTCTTCGAGCTTGCGCACCACGTTGGCAATGGTGGACTGCTTCTGCCCTACCGCCACATAGATGCACTTGATGCCGCTATTCTTCTGGTTGATGATCGTGTCGATCGCCACCGCGGACTTGCCGATCTGGCGGTCGCCGATGATCAGCTCCCGCTGGCCGCGGCCGATGGGCGTCATCGCGTCAATGGATTTCAGCCCGGTCTGCACCGGCTCATCCACCGATTTACGCCAGATCACCCCGGGAGCAACCTTTTCCACGGCGTCGGTGCTCTTGGCGTTGATGTCGCCCTTGCCGTCAATGGGGTTGCCGAGCGCATCCACAACCCGGCCCATCAATTCGGGGCCCACGGGCACTTCCAGAATGCGGCCGGTACAACGCACCTTCTGGCCTTCGGCCAGGTCCAGGTAGTCCCCCAGGACCACGGCGCCCACCGAGTCCCTTTCCAGGTTGAGGGCCATGCCGTACACGCCGCCCTCGAACTCGATCATCTCACCGAACATTACATCGGCCAGACCGTGGATGCGCACAATCCCGTCGGCAACGGAAACCACCGTGCCTTCATTGCGCGCCTCGGTAGAGACATCAAGCTTCTCGATTCGCTGCTTGATGATCTCGCTGATTTCGGACGGGTTGAGTTGCTGCATGCTTCAATCCCTCAAACTCAAGAGTTCAGTTGCTCTGCCAGACGGGCAAGACGCCCGCGCAGACTGCCGTCGATCACACTGTCGCCGACGCGTATCATCACGCCCCCGATCAGGGACTTGTCCAGTGAGGCTGTTACATTCACCTCATGGCCGAGCCGCTTCTTCAGTGCCTCGGAAAGTTCCCGTGTCTGGGCATCATCCAGCTCGAACGCGGAAACAAGCTCCACCTCCGAGAACTTCTGCTGCTCCGCCACCAGGCGGTGGAACAGCTCGTGCACCACCGGCAACGCCATCAGTCGACGTTTCCGGGCCATTTCGGCGAAAAACATACGCTGAGCATCACCGACCACATCCCCGCAAAGGGTTGCCAGGGCCTCGACCTTGTCATCGGTACCCAGGTCGGGCCTTTCCAGGTGCTCGCGCACGGCGGGCTCTTCCACCGCGGCCGCGGCCATGGCAAGGGCCTTTTCCCATTCCTCGTAGTTTCCCTGGTCACGGGCACAGAGGAACGCCGCCTTGGCGTAGGGTCGAGCTATCGTGGTCAACTCAGCCATGATCCTTGTTCTCCGCTGCCCTAGAGTTCAGTGGCCAGTTGCTTGAGCATCTGCTCGTGGGCCTTTTCGTCCACTTCACGCTCAAGCACCATGGAAGCGCCCTTCAGGGCCAGCTTCGAGACCTCCTGGCGCAGTTCTTCACGAGCACGATTCATCTCCTGCTCGATCTCGTCATGCGCACGGGCCACAAGCCGGTCGCCTTCGGTGCGAGCCTTGTCCCTGGCTTCCTCGACGATGGCATCGGAACGCTTCTTGGCCTGCTCGATGATCTCGGCAGCCTTTTCCTTCGCTTCGCGGAGGTTCTTCGAGGCCTTTTCCTGGGCAAGCTCGAGATCACGCTCGGCACGATCCGCTGAACTGAGTCCTTCCGCAATCTTCTGCTTGCGCTCTTCGAGCGCAGTGATGATCGGCGGCCAGACAAATTTCCAGCAGAACCATACGAATATGGCGAACCAGATGGCCTGCCCGAACAGTGTTGCATTCATTGTCATGCGAACACCTCAAACCTTGTGTCGTATGAATTTCCCCGCCGCGGCGGGGTCATCGCGCTTGCTCAGTTGAACACCATCAGGAACGCGAGTGCGATACACATGATCGGCACAGCATCCAGCAGGCCGGCCACGATGAACATGCGGGTCTGCAGCATATTGGCCAGTTCAGGCTGACGCGCCAGGCTTTCCAGGAAACGACTGCCCATCATACCGAAACCAATACCTGCACCAATTGCGGCAAGGCCGGCAACAATAGCAGCTGCGATGAGGTTGAGTTCCATGTTTCACTCCCGTTTTGAGTTTAGTTACCAGAACTTCGTGCTTAGTGCTCTTCTGTCGCGAGACTCAGATAAACCACTGTAAGCATCATGAAAATGAATGCCTGCAGCGAAATGACCAGAATATGGAAAATCGCCCAGGGCACCGAAACGACCGCCTGCCAGCCGACGAGCAGCGCAGCGGCCAGGATAAAGACGAACTCCCCGGCAAACATGTTGCCGAACAGCCGCAGCCCCAGTGAAACCGGCTTCGCCAGCATGGCCGCCAGCTCCAGTACAAGATTGACCGGAATCAGAATGATCTTGAAGAAGATGTTATCGGCGGAAAACGGCTGAAGTGTAAGCTCGCTGATGAAACCGCCCACGCCCTTGGCCTTGATCGTGAAAGCAATCATCAGCGCCAGCACGGAAAACGACATGGACAGGGTAATGTTGGCGTCCACCGTGGGCACGATCTTGAAGTATTCCAGTGGCGTCGTTTCCATGACGACGTACGGAACAAAATCTACCGGAATCAGCTTGACCAGATTCATCAGGAAGACCCAGACGAAGATCGTCAGGGCAAGCGGCGCAACCAGGCTGCTGCGTCCGTGGAAGGTATCCTTGACCTGAGTGTCGACGAACTCGACCAGTGTCTCCACGAAATTGAGCATGCCTGAAGGCGTGCCGGAGTGCGCCTTGCGGGCCATGAGCCAGAAAACCAGGATGAAGACGCCGCCGAGCAGGCCGGCCCAGAGCAGGCTGTCCACGTGAAAGGACCAGAAGCCCATGGCTTCCAGTTCCTGCGAGCAGGCGGCAAGGATCCACTGGGAAGATTCGAGCACCTGGCCATCGCAGCGCTCGGTCCCCGCCGGAACCTGACCCCAGGTAAGATTCTGCAGGTGGTGCTGGATGTAATACGTTGGCTCGATCTTTTCAGACATGTGCGTGTCCACCGTTACCCGTCTTGTTCGCCGGAGCTCCCGGAGCCGTTGCCTCCGGAACCGCTAATCGCCAGCACCACCCAGCCGGCCACCTGGACGAGGAAAAAGCCCAGAAGCAGCAACGCCGCCATGTCCCTGGTGCGCATCATCTCGACCCGCGCAAAGGTCAGCCAGAGCAGTGTCAGCATGATCACGATCTTGCCGACCTCGGCGCGAACCGCCGCGCCCGCCAAACGTCGCGGGTCCCGGTTTCGAGGGTGCAGCCATACCTGAAAGCCGCCCCAGCTGTATGCAATCAGACTGATCGTTCCACCCCAGAGCGCGGCCAGCGCCGGCTCGCGCCCGACAAGCAGGGCGACCAGGGCGGCAATGATCAGGGCTGCCAGAGCCTGTGCGAGCACCAGGCGCCAGAAGAGTCTGCTGGCACCGGGCGTAACTGAATCAATCACATCCTTCCCGAAAAGGCCGGACCGCCCCCGGCTGCGGGTGGCGAGCGCGCTACGTAACCAGCAGGGCATGCCCCCCGACATCAGGCGCGGAGAGTATATGGATATGGCGGTGCGGTATCAACCACAACCGGGGGATTGTCAGGCAAACGGTCAGGTCTCCCCTGGCGCCGGCCAATACGGCGGAGCAGAGCCGATACCGAAACAGGCAACCTGCACTGTCGGCCAATCACAATCCCCGGGGCGGATCGTCACTTCAGAAAAGGCGGCTCCTTCTCCGAAACCTTCTGCAGCAGGCGCGGGGCGAAGCGCTTGGCATAATACAGCCCCCAGGCTTCCGCGGACACCGGCTGCACGGCCCGGTTGCCTCGCACCGCCCGGAGAACAGACTTCGCCACATCCTCGGCGGTGAAGTTCCTCTTGCGGTAGAAGTCGACGATCTTGCCGTGGCGCTCGGGATCGCCCATCCGGCCCTCCATGATGGAGTTGGCCACGATTCCGGTATTGATGATGCCCGGACAGATGGTGCTCACGCCGATGCCATGACTTGCCATGTCCGCGCGCAGTGCCTCGCTGAACCCCTGGACAGCGAACTTGCTCGCCGCGTAGACCGGCATGTCCGGCGCGGCAAAGTAGCCCGCGGCCGAAGCGACGTTGATCACATGGCCGCCCCGGCCCTGCTCGACCATGGCCGGCAGAAAGGCGTGGCAGCCATGCACCACCCCCATCAGGTTCACATCCATCACCCTGCGCCAGGTCTCCAGCGAGGTATCGAGGAAACGCCCGGCGCTGCCGATACCGGCGTTGTTCATCAGGATGTCCAGCGCGTCGATCCGCTCATGCACCGCCTCGGCCAGGGCCCGCACCGACTGCTCGTCGGCCACGTCACAGTGAAAGGTGCGCGCCCTCGCACCTGCCCGGCGAGCCTGCTCCGCGGTTTCAGCGTTGCCTTGCTCATCCAGATCGGCCAGCCAGAGACTGGCGCCCTCGGCGGCGAACGCCAGCGCCGTGGCCCGTCCGATGCCGCTGCCGGCGCCGGTGATGAGGATTTCCCTGTCGCGAAAGCTTTTCACTGCGCTGCTCCGAAACCACTGTGACAGGGGATTATGCACCGCCAGGGGTTGCCGATCACGGGCGCTTTCGAGACGGGAGGCGGTTTGTCCCCCAGGGACCGGGCACGCGGCCGGCACAGTCATGGAAACAGTTGGTCGGCGCCACTATGATCGGGGCTGCTACAACCTGAAAGGACATCACACCAATAAAGGGGAAAACCATGAGGCACCTTTCGATTCTGCTGCTGATCTCCTCACTGACGCTGCTCGGCGGCTGCTACGCCCACTTCAAGGCACCTTCGCTGCACCTGGCCGCCTCCTATGACGCCGAAGGCACCGACCGCACCGGCGGCGCCAGCTGCAACCAGATCCTGTGGGTGTTCGCCGTGGGCGACTGCAGCATCCAGACCGCCA
>SLJS01000204.1 GCA_007135015.1 Alcanivorax sp.
GCGCCAGCACGGCTTCGCTGCAGATTTCTCTCTCCACCGAGGGTGTCGCAAAAGGATCTGGGCCTGTTCCTGTCGGATTTGTGGGAGCGGGGCTTGCACCGCGAACTCGCTCCCAGGCGCTCTGGAAGGTTCGCGGTCCAAGGCCCGCTCCCACAAGTTGCCCTTGGAGAGGGCTTTTGCGACAGCCTTCGGCAGGCGCGAGGGGCCGCCCCATCACTTGCTTCCCATATCCGGCGTACAGGCGTTAACATTGCTGCCTGAAGTATCCGCACACCAGTTCAGGTCATTTCCGGGAGCCCCATGAGCCCGTCGATTCCCGTTTCCCGCCGGGCCCAGTCGCTCGGAGAGGAAATCTGCAACAGTCTCAGCCACGGCGCCGCGCTGG
Source organism: Alcanivorax sp. (assembly GCA_007135015.1). Lineage (GTDB taxonomy): Bacteria > Pseudomonadota > Gammaproteobacteria > Pseudomonadales > Alcanivoracaceae > SLJS01. Next base: position 386 of record SLJS01000204.1, read on the forward strand.
TCGCCGCCATTGGGGCGGCGCCCTTCCTGATACTTCATGCCACGGGTGAGGGCGATGTCGCCCGGGTAGTGGGCGCGAGTGTCTTCGCGGCCACAGTGATACTGCTTTATCTGGCCTCCACCCTGTATCACAGCCTGCCGCATGGAAAGGGCAAGCGGATTTTCCGTGCCCTGGACCATGCGGCGATCTTCCTGCTGATCGCCGGCACCTATACGCCCTTCACGCTGGGGGTGCTCAGCGGACCCTGGGGCTGGAGCCTTTTCGGTGTTGTCTGGGGGCTCGCTACCGTGGGTGTCTTACTCAAGGGGCTGGGCAGGCTCGGGCATCCCGTGCTCTCCACCGGGCTCTACGTGAGCATGGGCTGGGTGGTCCTGGTGGCACTGAAACCGCTGCTCGAGAACCTTCCGGCCGCGGGCCTTGCCTGGCTGCTCGCCGGCGGCCTGGCCTATACCGCCGGTGTGGTCTTCTATGCCTTCGACGCCCGGCTGCGTTACGGCCACTTCATCTGGCACCTGTTCGTGCTGGCCGGCACGACCTGCCATTACACCGCCGTGTTCCTCTACGCTGCCTGATACGCCGCCTGAGCGGCGTAGCGGCTATTGCACTTTCGGCAGTCGCTCCAGCGCCTGGGCGATGTCCTCCGACGGATAGGCGTGGTCTTCCAGCTTGCCGGCGAAGTACTGGTCGTAGGCGCCCATTTCGAAGTGGCCATGTCCGGAGAGAGTGAACAGAATGTCCTCGGCCCGGCCTGTCTGCCGGCACTGCAGGGCATGATTCACGGCAGCACGGATGGCATGACTCGACTCTGGCGCCGGAATGATGCCCCGGGTACGCGCGACGAGCGCGCTGGCCTCGAAGGTGGTCAGCTGGGCCAAGGATCCCGTTTCCGGAATGCCTTCGTGGTGGAGATGGGAGGACTGACGCGCACCAGAAATGGCGCCCTGGCGCCGATGCCAAAGTAGGTTATCCTCCCGGGCGACGGGCGTGGAGTCGATCGCAACGTAGGGTGAAAATGAGTGATAAGGCTTGTGCTTGATTGAGTGCCATTCAGACCTGACCCCGGTGGCTATGGGAAATCGTCCGGGTCATTGCTGAGCAGTATTACCGGCAGCATGGCGAATGCCTCGGCGGCGGTGACGTGAAGCTGCTCGTTGTGGCGGTGGGTCTCGATGGGGCGTCCGGTCAGTACGTCGTGCCAGTGCGATGAAGGCGTCGAGGGGAGTGCCAGTGCGGTGTCACCCCAGGCCTGTTCTCCGGGCAATGTCTGCCCGCCGTCCTGGAGCAGGGTTGCAGGGAAACGCATCGTGGCGGTGACACAAACGGACTCGCCGTGTTGGCGTGCGAAGGCCAGCACATGTTCGGCAGCGCTGCCGTGGGCGTGCAGAGGTTCATGGCTGCCGGTACGGAACAGTTCCGGGTGCTTTCTTCTCCATTGCAGTGCTGTCCACGTGACCAGCAGTTTTACCCGGTCGTCATGCAGTTGCCTTGTCAGTGTGGCCAGCCGTCGGTGCGCCTCGGGGTGCCGGCGCAGCACCTGGAGCTCCCGCAGCAGCTTCTGTCGGCGTTTCATGTCCACCGGTCGACGGTTGTCCGGGTCGACCAGGTCGAAACGCCACAGCTCATTGCCCTGGTACAGGTCCGGAATGCCGGGGGCGGTGTACCGGATCAGGGCCAGTGCAAGTCCGTTGAGCGCCCCGGCGTGTGCAATGTGCCGCTGGAAGGCCAGGAAATCTGTGAGAAAGGCGCTGCCGGAAGATGCGCCGAGCACAGCGCGAACAAAATGTTCCAGGGCTCCTTCGTAGTCGAAGTCGGGATGGATCCAGGAAGTATGCAGCGAGGCTTCCCGGGCTGCCTTGTTCATCGCACCGACGATTCGCTCCACATACTCACCGGTTACGCAGGCTTGAGTGTCCGGCCAGGTGCCGACAAGTGTCTGATAGAAGAGATACTCGTCGTTGCGCGAAGGCTGCAGTTCGCCGTTGATGCGGGTCTTGTGGCGCCGGTGCAGCCTGCTCCAGCGGAAGACCTGTCTGCGCCAGAGTTCGGGTGTTTCCGCCAGCACCGCAAGTCTGGCGCGCACATCCTCGCTGCGTTTGCTGTCATGGGTAGAGCCGGAAAGCATGGTGTGGGGATGTCTGACAAGGCGCTCCCGGCAACCCTGGTGGAAGGCGTCGGGGCTTTCACTGAAGCGCCGGGGGTCATTACCGACTTCATTGAGCGCGCTGAGGCGGCAGTATCGGTACAGGGCGGTATCCTCCATGCCCTTGGCCATTACCGGTGCCGTGTACTGCTGGAAACGCTGTATCAGCCGCACGGCCCGTTCCCGCAGTACGGGCCGGCCCTTGAGCGAAGGCGCCTCGAGAAGCAGCAAGGAGTGCAGGAAGCGGAATACCGCCTTGTCATGGCCGGGTGCATTGGCCAGTACTCGCTGCAGTGCATGGTCGAGATACGCCCGGTCCTGTCGCGATAGTCGGCTCGCTGTCACATAGCTTCGGTAGACCGGGAAAAAGGCGACCAGTTCGGCCAGCGCGTCGCGCAGGGCGTTGAGCGTAAAGTCCCTTGTATGGCGGTCCGCCTGGGCAATCACATCGGCCATGTTGGCCAGCATGGTCAGCTCCGATGAAAGTTGTGAGCGCACCACCAGGCGTTTGCTCTCGTGGACGATGGCATCGAAGTCATGGCGCTGGGCCGTAAAACGCTGGTAAAGCCGGCTCAGTGTTTTTTCTCCGTCCGGGTGAATCATCACGCCAAGCGCAAGGCGCGCATGGTCATAACCGGTGGTGCCTTCCACTGGCCATGCCCCGGGCAAGTGTTCGTCCGGGGCGAGTATCTTTTCCACGATCAGATAGCCCGGGAAAAACTCCCGCAGGCGCTCCAGGTATTCACGGGGGTCATGAAGTCCGTCCACGTGATCAATGCGCAGGCCGTCGAGTTTGCCCGTTTCGCTCAGAGCCCGCACCCGCCGGTGCACAGCGTCGAAGACATCTCTGTCCTCCATGCGAAGGCAGGCCAGATCATTGATGTCGAAAAAACGCCGGTAGTTGATTTCGTCGGAGGCAACCCGCCAGTGCGCCAGTCGCCAGGGCTGGTTCTCCAGAAGGTGATGCAGGGCGTCGTAGCTGTGTTCCTGTTCGGGGTCCCCATGGAATGCCTCACATTCGCGCCGAATGCCGGAAGTGATCGCGTCCTTTTCCTGGCACAGGCGCGCAAGGCGTTTCTTGAGCAGGGGTATCCGCCGCTGGCGGGCTCGTCGCTGGTGTGGGTCGTCGGTGTTGCATGGTGCGAGGGCGAGCAGGTCGGTGTTCAGGGCCTCAAGCGCGGTACGGGCGTTCCCGTTGGTCCGCGCGCTGGCGCCCTGAAGTACCAGTGGGTAGGTTGCTGGGTCCATGGGAAGGTAATGATTCTTGTATCGAAAGCCCAGCTGCCCGACGGCCAGGTCCGGCTCCAGGCGGATCTCGCCGGCTTCCAGTACGCTGCCGTAGTGCTCGCCCAGTATGGGCAGCAGCACCCGGCCGTGCAGTCGCTCCAGTGCCGGTTTCCAGTCAATGTCGAAATACCCGGCGAAGGCCGAAGCCGGTCCGTTCTCGAGTATGTCCAGCCACCAGCAATTGTCATCACCGCCGATGCCCATGTGGTTCGAAACCAGATCCAGGATATATCCCATGCCGTGGTCGCGTAATGCAGCCAGCAGGCGTTCATGGCCTTGCTCGCCACCGAGTTCCGGGTTGAAGCGTCCATGGTCGGTGACGTCATAGCCATGGGTGCTTCCACTTCGGGCCAGCATGCAGGGTGAGCAGTAAAGATGACTGATACCAAGATCTGCCAGGTAGGGCACCAGGGCGGCCGCCTCGTCAAGAGTGCAGTGCGGGCCGAGTTGCAGCCGGTAGGTAGCATCGGGAATGTATCGGGACTCGGCGTTCATGAATCCTTGTACCAGGCAATGCTCCAGGGGGGTAGCGTCAGCGACTCATCTCCTTCGGGTAATAATGGAAGTGCCATCAGGCATTGCCCCGGGGGGCGCATGAAGCCGCTGGTGCTCTCCGAACCGGCGTTGAGAAGCAGCGAGAGCTGCCCACGTTCGCCGCGCCACGTGGTCGCAATGCCTGTCCTGCCACGACGGTACATGGAGGCGGCGTCCGCCTTCAGTCCGGGAAGAAGTGGCAGCACATGCAGACGGCGCAACGCTAGCAAGCGGCGGTGAAAGGTGAGCCAACGGTTTCCGGCCGGGGTGTCGGGCGCGGACCAGTCCAGTACTGCCGAGCGGAAGGTGGACCCGGCGCAGGGGTCGGGAATGCGGGAGGCCTCATGGTCGGGGAACTCCTCGCGGCGGCCTTCGCGCACCGCATCGGCCAGTTCCGGCCGGAAGTCGCAAAAGAACGGAAAGGGTTGTTCGCATCCCCATTCCTGACCCATGAAAAGCAGTGGGGGAAAAGGCGCGAGCAACAACAGTGCCGTTGCCATGCGTACTGCTCTGGCGGGTGCCAGCGCCGTGATCCGCTCGCCGGCGGCGCGGTTGCCGGTCTGGTCATGGTTCTGCAGAAAGGCAACGAACGCCAATGGAGGCAGATCGGCGGAGGGCTCGCCCCGGATGCGCGCGCCCCGGAATGCCGAAGGCTCTCCCTGCCAGGCGAATCCTTCAGTTAGTGTGCGGGCGAGATGGTCTGTCGGGTGGTCAACGTAGTCACCATAGTAGCCATGACTCTCTCCAGTGAGCAGTACATGCAGGCAGTGATGGAAATCATCATTCCACTGGGCATTGTACAGCGTTGCCTTGCCTGTGGGGTTTCGCCGCAGGTAGCGTGCCTCGTTGGCGTCGTTTTCCAGGACCAGCTGGATATGTCGTTCGCGTCCCGGGCCCCGGCGTATCCGTTCGGCAAGCTCAGTGAGGATGTCGCGCCGGGAGTCGTCCATGATGGTGTGGACGGCATCAAGGCGCAGCCCGTCGATGCGGTACTCCTGCAACCAGTAAAGGGCGTTGTGAATGAAGAAGCTGCGTATGGTTTCACTGTCCGGCCCGTCGAAGTTGATGGCGGCACCCCAGGGCGTATGGTGTCTTGTCGAAAAGAACCGGGGTGCATACCTCGGCAGGTGGTTGCCTTCCGGGCCGAAATGGTTGTAGACCACATCCAGGATCACTGAAAGCTCGCGCTCGTGGGCTTCATCGACCAGTTGTTTCAGCGCCGCCGGACTCCCGTAACGGGATGAAGGTGCGAAGGGAAGGACCATGTCATATCCCCAGTTCCACTTTCCCGGTGTTTCGGCCACGGGCATCAACTCAATGGCGGTAATGCCCAGCGCGGCAAAGTGATCAAGGCGTCGGCGCAATCCGTCAAAGTCGCCTTCGGGACAAAGAGTGCCGACATGGACTTCCGAAATCACCAGTTCATGCTCGGGCCGGCCGTTCCAGTGAGGGGTGCGCCATTGCCAGGCAAGGGGGTCGATTACTTCACTGGGCCCGTTGGGGCCATCGGGCTGATACCTGGAGGCCGGGTCCGGCACGCCATGCGTGCCGTCGATGCGGAACCGGTAACGGCTGGCTCTTCCTGCCTGGGTGCATTGCAGTGTAAACCAGCCGTCCGTGCGCGCCTCCATGGGCAGCAGCAGGTTGCCCTCCAGCTCGAGTTCGACCCTCTCCGCCGCCGGGGCCCACAGCCGGAAGTCTGTGCCTCCGCCGTCCAGAAGACGGGCGCCAAAGGGCATGTCGTGGCGGAACTGCATTCCGTGTCCCGGTTCAGCCCAGTTCGATTCGTTCACCGGCTCCATCGCGCATGGCCACCATCAGGGTCAGGTATTCGCGCAGCTGCCGTGTGACAAGAAAGCTTCGCCGGGCGAACTCCCTGGCGTTTTCACCGATTTCCTGTCGGCGCCGAGCATTGCGCATCAGGTAGCGGATGCGCAGCGCGGCCCCTTCCGGCGAGCGCACCAGAAACCCTGTGTGATGGTTGATCAGCTGCAGCCGTATTCCGCCGGTGTCACCGCCAATTACGGCCCGGCCCTTCCACATTCCCTCGGTGACGGTCAACCCGAAGCCTTCACGCACCGACTTCTGCAGTACAATGTCGGAGCTCCGCTGAAGCGCATTGACGGTAAGGTTGTCGCGGGGTGGCAGTTCCATTACGTGGGCGTCTTCGTCGCCTTCCACGGCAGCCAGGCATTCGTGGAAGACCTCATTGCCTTCCGGGTCGTCGGCGGCGCCGCCTCCGGCAAGCACCAACTGCAGATCGGGGATGAACTGTCGCGCCATGCGGAATGCCTGAATCACGCCCAGCGGATCCTTGAAACGATCGAATCTCGAGATCTGGGTGATCAGGGGTCTGTCCAGAGAGAGCCCGAGTCCCTCGCAAAGGCGACGTCTTTCCGTGTCTTCCAGTTCGCGGTTCTTGTCGGCGAGCGGGTCAATGGCCGGAGGAATGATATAGCAGGGGTGCGGAAGCGGGCGCGCGAAGGCCGGAAGCGAAAACACGCTCGCATCATGTGCGGCGACGAATTCGCGCAGATATTCCCATACCTGTCGCTCCGGGTGACTGGCATCAATGTGGCATCGCCATATCCACTGCCCTCGTCGTTGCGGGAAGTGGCGTATCAGTGATGCCGGCTGCGGATCGTGTATGAATACGAAGTCCGCATCCGCAAGGACCGCGGAGAGCCGCTCTGCGTTCTCCGCGCTGACTTTCTGGTAATGCCTCAGCGCTCGCCAGTCGGGCGCTACCTGCAGTCCCTGCAAGGCGTTGTGCATGAGCTTGGTGCAAGCGAAGAACTCGGGGGTGCCCTCCAGTACCTCCCAGGAGGCTTCCAGCCCCAGTTCCCGGCTCAGCGGAACCAGGGCGTTGAGCAGTTCCGCCACGCCGCCGCCCCAGGCGGTAGCGTTGACATGGATGACCCGCGCCCCCCGCAGCAGTCCTGCCAGTTGCCGGAGATGTTCGACAACGTCACTGCCAGCCACTTCGGCATAACGCTCAAGCAGTGTCATGACTGTAGCTCCCGGGGAAGATAATGCTCTAACAGTGCCTGGAGATCATCGCGAAGTCGGGAAAGGCCGTCGAAATAGTAGTCGAGGCGCTGCAAGGCGGAGACGAGTTCCGTCATGGGCTCTCCGAAACCTTTCAGCCAGGCACTGAAGTCATCCTGTCCGGGTGGGTCGCGGCGTCGTGCGTCGATAAAATGATAAAAAATCGACTCGAGCGGCAGCTCGCCTACAACGCGAAGCAGCTCATGCGGCTGCGCAATCCGCCACCTGCTGTCAAAGATCACGATCTGCGAACGAATGAAATCGAAGGGGCGGTCCGCGCGTTTCGATGCCAGAATTTCATCTTTTTCCATCGTGTGATCCAGGAGTTCCAGCAAAAGCGTTCGCAGTGCTTCCAGGTCGGGGTAGGCAGTGGGGTCGATGACGGCCAGTTGTTCGCCGAGGCGGTGCTCATGAAGATAGTGGGCGGCCCAGCCGGCGAAATCATTGTTGTACTCGCGCTCTTCGAAGCGCGGCTGCAAAAGGCCCGTCCAGAAGTGATGGTAGAGGCTCTCGGCGGGCGATTCCGCAATGCCCTCGCGCAGTTCCTCCGCGGTCCAGGCCTGACGTCCTGTGGCAATGGCGATGACGGCACAGTCCTTGATGGCAAAAGGGCGACCGCCTGTTTCAAAAGCATCCGTGTCACTCATCTCTGGACACTAGCAGACCGCTCTGGCGGGAAGTTGACCGCCGTCAATCCGACTCCATGGGTGGACCGGAATCAAGCAGAAAGACTGGAGCTTTTGGAGCCTCCCGCTGGCCAGGGAGGGTGTCGCAAAAGGGGTTATGGCACTGGCAGGAGCGCACCTTGGGGCGGGAAAACCCGGATTTACGCACGCCAGAGGCAACCCAACCCATGAGCTCGATAGCGGGAATCGCCATGGGCGGTGCCTGGCCGGTCGCAGGTGGCGTCGTGCCGAAAGCGCTTGCGGGGCCGCAATGGACTGATTCTGGCACCCGGCGGCAGGCGCCCATTTCGATCTGTCTTGCCTGCTGTTTGCGCTGGCGCCGAAACCGGCCATTATATGAACCTTGGCCCGTCGGCCTTGCGGCGATGCGTGTGGCGAAAGGCTCTCATCGCACCCGCGGGAGCGCCGCCCCGGCGCGCACCGGATGCCAGGGTGGGGCGGTCACGCGCTGGAGAGCGGGCGACGCGGCGTCCGGGCGTACTCGAACCTGCCACGAGGAGAGGCACATGCCGGAGTCCGCAGTACTGGAAAAGGCACGGCGCGCGGGGGAGTTGCTGCTGCGCCATCACATCATGATCGTCACCGCCGAATCCTGCACTGGCGGGCTGGTGGCCACGGCGCTGACCTCGGTGGCGGGCAGTTCCGCCTGGTTCGAGCGCGGCTTTATCACCTACTCCAATGCTGCCAAGCTGGAGCAGCTGGACGTGCCGGTGGAGGTGCTCCATGAGCACGGGGCGGTCAGCGAGCAGGTGGTGCTGGCCATGGCCCGGGGCGCCATCGAGCACAGCCAGGCCCATGTCAGTGTCTCTGTAAGCGGAGTCGCCGGCCCCGACGGGGGAACGGCTGACAAGCCCGTGGGCACGGTGTGGATTGGCTGGGGCCAGAAACTGGGGTATGCAGAGGCAAGGTGCTTCCATTTCTCCGGAGACCGCGAGGCGGTGCGCCAGGCCGCGGCCGAAGCGGCGCTCGATGGCGTGATCGCCCGGCTTTCCTGAAGGCTCCTGCGGGGCCTGGAGACGGGAGTTTGCGGAGGGGGTTGCACCGGCACGGCACTGTACGCATAATACTGTCCAGATCGACAGTACGGACATGAACCATGGCGAAAGGGGTTGCAGCAATGGACGATAACCGTAGCAAGGCACTGAATTCGGCGCTGGCGCAGATCGAGCGGCAGTTCGGCAAGGGCTCGGTCATGCGCATGGGGGACCGCTCCCGCGAGCCCATGCCCGCCATTTCCACCGGCTCGCTGGGCCTGGACATTGCCCTGGGCATTGGCGGGCTGCCCAAGGGGCGCATCGTAGAGGTCTACGGGCCGGAGTCCTCGGGCAAGACCACGCTTACGCTCTCGACCATCGCCCAGGCCCAGAAGAAGGGCGCCACCTGCGCCTTCGTGGACGCGGAGCACGCGCTGGACCCGGACTACGCGGAGAAGCTGGGCGTCAACGTGGATGACCTGATCGTCTCCCAGCCGGATACCGGCGAGCAGGCGCTCGAGATTACCGACATGCTGGTGCGCTCCGGGGCCGTGGACATGGTGGTGGTGGATTCCGTGGCCGCGCTGGTGCCCAAGGCGGAAATCGAGGGCGAGATGGGCGACGCCCACGTGGGCCTGCAGGCGCGGCTGATGAGCCAGGCGCTGCGCAAGATCACCGGCTCGGTGAAGAACGCCAACTGCCTGGTGATGTTCGTCAACCAGATCCGCATGAAGATCGGCGTGATGTTCGGCAACCCCGAGACCACCACCGGCGGCAATGCGCTGAAGTTCTACTCCTCCGTGCGTCTCGATATTCGCCGCATCGGCGCGGTGAAGCAGGGTGACGAGGTCAGTGGTAACGAGACCCGGGTCAAGGTGGTCAAGAACAAGGTGGCGCCACCCTTCAAGCAGGCGGAGTTCCAGATCCTCTACAACCACGGGATCAACCAGCTCGGCGAGATTGTGGATCTGGGCGTGAAGGAGGGCCTGGTGGACAAGTCCGGCGCCTGGTATGCCTACAAGGGCGACAAGATCGGCCAGGGCAAGCAGAACGCCTGTGAGTACCTGCGGGACAACCCCCAGGTGGCCGAGGAGATCGAGACCGAGATCCGCCGGCGCCTGCTCAATGTGGGCAGACCGCAGGAAGAAGCCGCCGAAGCGGTGGAGAGTGAAACCGCCAGCGAGGAAGAATCCTCCACGAATGAGTGAGCAGGACGTCCGCGCCGAAATGCACCGGGCGGCCATGAACTGGCTGTCCCGGCGTGATTACGCCCGGCGGGAGCTGGGCCGGCGTCTCGAGCGTCGGTTCGGTGAGGATGCGCCGGTGGACAATATCCTGGACTGGCTCGAAGAGCAGAACTTTCTCAACGAGGCGCGTTTTGCCGAGGCCTTCGTCCGCAGCCGTATCGATCGCGGGCAGGGGGCATTGCGCATCCGCGCGGAACTCGAACAGCGGGGCCTGGAGGCCGCCCGGATCGAGCAGGCGCTGGAACAGGTGATGGAAGAGACCGGGTGTGACTGGTTCGAACTGGCCGCCCGGGTCCGCCAGCGGCGCTTTCCCGCCCCGCCCGGCGGCAATCCTCGGGAGAAGGCCCGGGAAAAGGCCCGCCAGCTTCGCTTTCTCCAGTACCGCGGTTTCACGCCGGAGCAGGCCTTCCGGGCCATGGAGGCCGCCCATTCCGGTGACGCACCGGAAGGCCTGCCTGATGAAGAAGTGCCCGGCGAAGCCTGCGGGATGGAAGGAGATAATCCAGACAGCGCAGAGCAGGGAGAGGGCAGAGAGTAGGGAGCAGGGCGCAGCAGCAAGCAACCCGCCGGCCTCGCTTTACCGGCTCAGCTGCGCTTGGTCGACATCAGCGCGGCAAGGGATTGCAGCCCGCCCATAGGCCTGAGGCATGGCGGCGATTTCCGCCCGGCAATCGAAAAAACCCCCGCTGTACCGCTATACTGCCCCCTCACTGAGTGACCGGGATAGTCGTAACTGCCCATGAAAACTGCCGAAATACGCCAGGCTTTTCTCAACTATTTCGCCCGTCAGGGCCATACCATCGTGCCCAGCAGTTCGCTGGTGCCCCACGATGACCCGACCCTGCTGTTCACCAATGCGGGGATGAACCAGTTCAAGGACGTATTCCTCGGCCGGGAAAAGCGCGACTACACCCGGGCGGTGAGTACCCAGCGGTGCGTGCGCGCCGGCGGCAAGCACAATGATCTGGAAAACGTGGGCTATACCGCCCGGCACCACACCTTTTTCGAGATGCTGGGCAATTTCAGTTTCGGCGATTACTTCAAGCGCGAAGCAATCAGGTTCGCCTGGGAGTTCCTGACCCGGGAGCTCGGTCTGCCGGCGGAGCGCCTCTGGATCACGGTGCATGTCTCCGACGACGAGGCCGCCGATATCTGGCTCAAGGAGGTGGGCGTCAGCGCCGAGCGCTTCTCCCGGCTGGACGAGGACAACTTCTGGCAGATGGGCGATACCGGCCCCTGCGGCCCCTCCTCGGAGATCTTCTATGACCACGGCCCGGACGTGCCCGGCGGCCCGCCCGGTTCGCCGGACGAGGACGGCGACCGCTATGTGGAGATCTGGAACCTGGTGTTCATGCAGCACGACCGCCAGGACGACGGTGAGCTCAAACCGCTTCCCAGCCCCTCGGTGGACACCGGCATGGGGCTCGAGCGTATCGCCGCGGTCATGCAGGGCGTGCATTCGAATTACGACATCGACCTGTTCCAGTCCCTGCTGGAGGCCACGGCCCGCGAGACCGGCTGCCGGGACAGGGCGGCCACCTCGCTGCGGGTGATTGCCGACCATATCCGCTCGTCCGCCTTCCTGGTCTGTGACGGCGTCATTCCCTCCAACGAGGGCCGCGGCTATGTGCTGCGCCGGATCATTCGCCGGGCGCTGCGTCATGGCCACAAGCTCGGCCAGGAGCAGCCCTTCTTTCACCGGCTGGTGGCACCGCTGGTGGCGGAAATGGGTGAGGCCTTTCCGGAGCTGCCCGAGAGCCGGGCGCGCATCGAGCGCGCACTGCTGGCCGAGGAAGAGCAGTTCGGCCGCACCCTGGCCCAGGGGATGAAGGTGCTCGAGCGGGAGGTCGCGGACCTGGACGGGAACACCCTCCCCGGCGAGGTGGTGTTCACCCTCTATGACACCCACGGCTTCCCCCCGGATCTGACCAATGACGTGGCCCGGGAGCGCGGTCTGGAGCTGGACATGGAAGGCTTCGAGCGTTGCATGGAAGCCCAGCGGGAACGGGCCCGGGGCGCCGATGCCTTCGGCAATGACTACAGCGACCGGCTGCAGGTGGATGCCAGCACCGAGTTTTCCGGCTACGAGCGCCTGGATGACCGGGCCGAAGTGGTGGCGCTGTTTCGCGACGGCGAGGAAGTGGAGGTGGTGCGCCCCGGCGAAGAGGCCATGGTGGTGCTGGACCAGACGCCCTTCTATGCCGAGGGCGGCGGTCAGGTGGGCGACAGCGGCTGGCTGGAAGGCGATGCCGCCTGCCGGTTCGCCGTCGGCGATACCCGCCAGCGAGGCGAGGCGCATCTGCATCTCGGGCGCCAGGAAACCGGGGAGTTGCGGGTCGGCGACCGGGTGAACGCCCGGGTGGATATTCCCCGGCGCCAGGCCATCATGCGCAACCATTCGGCCACCCATCTTCTTCACGCGGCCCTGCGCGAGGTGCTGGGCGAACACGTTGCCCAGAAGGGCTCGCTGGTGGCGCCGGACTACCTGCGCTTCGACTTCTCCCAGTCCGAACCGGTCCGCCGCGAGGAAATCGCCCGGATCGAGCAGATCGTCAATCGCCATATCCTGGCCAACACCGCGGTGACCACCGAGCGCATGGACATGGAGGCGGCCCGCAAGGCCGGGGCCCTCGCGCTGTTCGGCGAGAAATACGATGAACAAGTGCGCGTGCTCACCATGGGCGAGGCGGCCTTTTCGAAGGAACTGTGCGGGGGCACCCATGTGCAGCGCACCGGCGATATCGGTCTGTTCCGGATCACCATGGAGGGCGCCTCGGCGGCCGGTGTCCGCCGGGTGGAAGCGGTCACCGGCGAAAAAGCCCTGGAGTCCGTGCAGGCCATCCAGGGGCAGCTTCAGGAACTGGCGGAACTGCTGCGCACGGCCCCTGATCAGGTGGTAAGCCGGGCCGGGCAGGTGGTGCAGCGCAACCGCGAGCTGGAAAAGGAAGTCGAACGCCTCAAGCAGAAACTGGCTACCGGCAGCGGCGCCGATCTGACCTCCGGCGCGCGGGAGATCGGCGGGGTGCGGATGCTTGCCACACGCCTGGATGACGTGGACGGCAAGACCCTGCGGACCACGCTCGACAAGGTGAAGGACAAGCTGGGCTCCGGGGTGGTCGCCCTGGCCTCGGTCAACGGCGACAAGGTCAGCCTGGTCACCGGGGTAACCAGGGACCTTACTGACCGCTTCAACGCCGGGGACCTGATGAAACACCTGGGCGAACAGGTGGGCGGCCGCGGCGGCGGCCGCGCGGACATGGCCCAGGGCGGCGGCTCGAAACCCGAGGCCGTCGACGGAGCCCTGGCCTCGGTGGAACAGTGGGTGGCCGAGCGCACCTGACTGCCAGAAGGCACCCCGGAGAGAATTAACCTCGGTAGCCCGGGCGGAGCGAAGCGCAACCCGGGGCCGCGAAGGTTCTTTATAGGACGGCCTTGCTGGAGGGTCCCCTCTCTCCGCCGTGGGAGAGGGACAGGGAGAGGGGGATCGAATTACGGGAAAGCATCAAGCAGTGGGGCTACCGTAGCCTTCCCCCTCTCCCCAACCCCTCTCCCACGAGGGGAGAGGGGCTTTTACGACACCCTTCTCGTGAGGGTGTCGTAAAAGGTCTTCGTTGGCGGAGCTGGTCCATAAACGGGCTCCCTCCCCCGCGAGGGGGAGGGTCGGGGTGGGGAGGCGCGGCGAA
>SLJS01000052.1 GCA_007135015.1 Alcanivorax sp.
AGATGTTGAGGTCTGCTGCAAAATCTGCAGACGTACAGACTCACTCTGCTCCTTCGCGAAATCGGCATCCATGATCCGGCTGGCTGCAGACTCGTTGGCACTAACGGACTGTGAAAGCGTCACCTCCCGTGTACTCAACGACGACTGGGCGATACCCACGGAATTTACGCGATCAGACATTGCCTCAATGGCGGTATCAATGCTCCCGATGAAATCACGGAAATCATTGGCGTCCCACTCTTCCAGGTTCATTTCACCCTGGCCTTCCGCATTGATATCGAACTCGGCTTCCGTCAGAGTTTCATTTTCGCTATCTGTCGCATCACCGTCCGCGTCAAAGTCACCGGTGATTTCAACGATGTATTCCTCCTCCTCACTGGAGTTGGACACAACAACATCACCGTCTTCATTGAGCTCAGCCGAGAGATCTTCATCAAGACCTTCCGCTTCGAAGAACGTATTGAGCTCATCGACGACTTCTTGAAGGTCGTCAGCCGTTCCGGTATCGATTCCGAGTCCGGTAGCTCCGGCAATCGTAGCCCCGGCACTATCTCTAACTTCAAATTCGGTCACGGATGCGCCTGTTGCACCTTGTTCCACGCCCAATCCGAGAGCTCCACCGGTGAAATTGCCGTCTCCGGTGTCGAGGCTACCGACCGCTGAGGTTCCTTCAAACAGCTCATTGATATTCACGGCATCAATGCTGGCTGTCAATGTATCTTCGGCCCGTTCACCAACCTGGAAAACCATTTCCAGTGCATCTTCATAGCCGGCAAACTCCCTCATGCGCCGCTGGTGCCATACCAGCGCCTGGTCCCGGAATCGGGGCGCGAAGGAGGCCAGGGTCGCGAGTGCGGCGTTGTACATGGTGGAGTCCGGATGCTCGGCAAGATAGCGTTCGTAGCTTTCCCGGTCGCCGGTTTGCGTGTGCGCCCGCAGGTGCTCCCGGTCGGCCCGCAGCTTATCCACCATCCGTGAGCCCAGGTAGTCAACAAGCGCCGCGCGGGCCTTCTCATTGCCTCCGGGCCCCAGGCTTTCGGTATTGCCGGGGACAATGCCCGCAATGATGCTCGTTACCCTGCGGTCCCTTGCCGGAGCGCGAATCTGGTTGATCTGTCCGTTTCCGTTCTCCAGTTCCAGTACATGTTCATAGCGGCTCGAATAAATGGAGGGGATGATGCCTGCCGTGAGCATGGTGACGACCAACAGGGGAACGTTTGGCGACTGCTCGAAGGAGTCCGGATCGGCATAGACGCGCACATGCAGCGGTACCTGGTGGCCACCGTCGCCGGGTGTGCGTTCGGCCAGGGCATCATTGATCTGTTCATGCCAGTCTCGCCACCCGTGCAACATCAAGACGCTGTACGGACGGTCGGGATCGATCATCGGCCGCACCGGAGCGTTTTCCAGCACCTCGCTGTGCACCGCTGACGGTTCCCACTCGCCGATGATCTGGTGGCTGACACAGCCGGATGACAATGCCGATACGAGGACAACCATCAGTACCAGTGTCAGGGAACGGTTCTTCATATCTACTTCCTTTGTTCTTTTCCCGATAAGGGTGAGCTTTGCCGCCGGGCGCCATTTCTCGGGTTCTTCAATACCCTGCTACAGGGCATCCTTCAGCCCCGGATAGATCCGGTTCGCGGCGTTGATGGCATCGTTGAAGTTCGGGTCATTGCCGTGCATGGCGCGCAGGTACCGGGCCATGTCTTCCAGGGAGTCGAAGGACATGTCCGAGGTGGCACGTACGTGGTCCATGCCGCCGGCGGCCTGCAGGGCGATTTCGCGCCCGGTGGCCTTGCCTGCCTGGGCGCCGACCATGCCGCCGAGAAAACCGCCGCCGGGTACATTGCGCAACGCCCTTCGGCCCGCCGCCGCACCGGCAACGGCGCCCACCGCACCGCCGGCGGCCTCGCCAACCTGGGTGTCGATGGTCATGTTGACCCATTCGGCCAGCACGCCGTCGCTTGTCCAGGGGCTCATGTACCGGCCGGCGTTGTCATGGCGCACCAGTTCGGAGACATGCCGGCCCTGTGCCGAAGAGGAGCTGACCGTGCTGTGCGGAGTTCTTGCAGCAGGTGCGGACGCTTCCATCATGGCCGCCACCAGGGTCGCGGGCAGGCCGGCGTCCCGGAGCCGACGGTCCTCTTCGTGGGAGAAACGCTTGTAGGGGCCGCCGGAGCGGATGCGCGCGGCAAGGATCTCCAGGTCCTCGCCGCTTCTCACCTGATCAAGAATATCGGCGACGGTTTCGCCTCGCGGCCCGATAAACCAGACCCGGAGGGACGCCGGAATATGCTGGTCATAACCCGGGAAACTCCTGCTGTGCTCGCGGTGCCAGTCCACCGCCGCCAGTTCCCTCTCCGGCGCCATGTCGGCGAGCCGGGCCAGCGCCCGCTTGCGGAACAGGGCATTCGGGTTGTCCCGCAGCCACCGCCGGACTTCATCGGCCGGCTTGCCTCCAACCTGATGCTCCCAGGCCTGTTCATGGGCAGCGATAAAGGAGGAAAGCCGGGTGCGGTGGTCGGCCAGTACGTCATGCATCATTTCCGCCGTGGCGCGGTTCTGCGAGGTACCGAAAAAGTAGGGCAGAATCGGCCAGAAGGCCATCTGCTCGCGCAGAATGCCCTTGTTGCTGTGCCGATAGAGCTCCCGACCGTTCTTTTCCATGGTCAGCACGTGCTCATATTCCGCGTAGCTAATCATGGGGAAGATCCCGAACGTGGCCAGATACGGAATAATGGAAAAGAAGGAAGCGCCCCGGATTCCCTCTCCGCTGGTCTCCAGGTTAAGCGTCACGTCCGGGAGCAACGGATCCGGTCGTGCGCTCCAGTCGGTCAGGGCCCGGGCCGCGAGCTGACGGTTGGAGGCGCGGAAACTGCGCTGGTCGCCAATCACCAGGATGAAGTCATTGCTCATCTCACCGGGTGAAACGGTAACCGGAATGGCCCCCCCGCTACGGTTGAGCCCCTCGTCCGGCAGATAGCGCTGACTCACACAGCCCGAAAGCACCGTAATCACAAGCAGAAAAATTGCACGAACCCCGATGGATGACATTTTTCCGATCCCCCTTGAATGGATACAGACCCCCGATGGAACGCGGCCGCGTTCTTTTCCCTTGCCTGTGGCCAGGCGGATTGCGGACGTCGTGATCAAAGGCGCTTGCAGGCAAGCTTAGCGGAGGGTGCGTCGGGCCGAATCCCCCATTTGGGGTATAGGTTATCGTTACGGGCTACGAGCTGCGGGCGCCGTGGCACGGCGCTGTTGTTCCATCCTGTCTTCAGGCTCCGAATCTTTATTCCCCGATATCGCTGTGAAAGGATCCGGCTCATGTTCGGGGTGCGGGGGAGATTGAAATGAACAATGATCGCCATCTGTGGGGGAGACTGTTTACTGTTCTGGTGGTCGCGGTGGTGCTTTCGGCTTGCGCTTCCAGTTTGCCGGCGCCGGATGAGGTGCCCGCCTAAGTGTTGCTCCAGCCGCTGCCCGCCACGCTGGAGGAAGGCGAGGCGATGGTTTATGTGATCCGCTCGGATTCCTTTGCCGGCTCCGCGCTTCGCTCCCGGCTTTATCTGGACGAGGAATCTCCGGAGCACGAAGTGGGCTCGGTGCGTGTAAACCAGTACGTCCATTTTCCCGTGCGTCCGGCATCACAGAAAGTGCTGGTCAGTCGGGGGCGCGAGATCACCATTGCACCGGAGGAAAGTGATCTCCTGTTTCTGTATCTGGATAT